>CANFIE010000266.1 GCA_947446625.1 Acetobacteraceae bacterium
CTAGTTTCAAATGGTTATAGAGCACGAAATGCGCCCGTCAGGGCGCATGGTGCGCTAATCCTCGTCGCTGCGCGCCATCCGCCGAATTGCCGCCACCAGCAGCCGGCGCAATTCCGGGTCCGGTATCCGCATGAAGTTGCGCACCAGCGCCTGGCGCTCCTCGCGCCGCGTGCCAAAGCCCCAGGCCAGGTCACTGCCCTCGGCACTGGCCGGCACCGAGGCATCGCCCTCCATGCCGCGCAGCATCTCGCCCACCGTCATGTCCATGGCCGTGGCCAGCCGGTAGAGCGTGCCCGCCGCCATCACGTCGCGGCCGGATTCGTACTTGCTGATCTGATGGATCGAAATGCCCACATGCTCGGCCAAGGCCCGCATCGGCAGCCCGCGTTCCTGCCGCGCCTGGCGCAGCCGGTCACCAATCTCGCGCACAATCATGTCGCGCCGCGCCCGCTGCCCGGCCGCATCGCAGGGCAACCCGGCCGAGGTCAGTTCCGCCTCAAGCCTCAGCATCGCCGCGTCCATCGCCTCAATCCGCTGGACTGTCACCGTATGCCTCCCGCGCCTGCGGCAGAGCCACGCCCACCACCACCCAGCGCCAGGGGCTGCGCGGCGCCAGAGTCAGCGTCACCGGCCCGGCGCCCAGCGCCGGCAGGGTCAGTTGCATCTGCGGCCCGTTCAACCACACCGGCATCAGGCTGCCACCCCGCGCCCCAACCCAGGGGTCCAGATGCGCCCGCGCCGCCTGCACCAGCCCATCAGGTGTCGCCATGCGGCTGCTCACCCCCTCGGCCATGCTGCTGAGCCAATCATGCCCCAGCGCTGCCGCCGGCATTTCCGCCACCATTGCGGCGCGCAGCACCGGCCAGTCCACCAGCGGCTCCAGCCGCACGGTATCGCTTTGCTGCAAGGCGCTGCCCACCGCCTGGGCGGTGGCGTTCAGCATCACCGCCGAAGCAGCGCCGGTCGCCAACATCCCCAGCAGCAACCCCAGCCCCAGCCGCCGCGGCCAGGCCCTGGTTGCCGAGCGCCGCGCCGCCGCACGGGCCGCCCGCCTTGGCCGCGCCGCAACTGGCGCCGGTTCCGCCAGGCCGGGCCAGCCGGTCAGTTCCTGCAGCAGCGCTTCCAGCACCCGCTCATCGGCAATCGCCAGGCTCAACGCCATCGCCGGCGTCACAGCACGGGATCCTGCGTGGCCTCACCCACCGCCCAGGGCTTCTCCCGGGCCACGGCAATCTCCTGCGTCGCCTGGGCCGAAAGCGGCTGGGCGAACCAGAAACCCTGCAGGCTGTCGCAGCCCGCCCGCCGCGCCATGGCGGCATCCGCCGGCTCGGCAATGCCTTCCGCCACCACAATGGCGCGCCGGGCATGCGCCATGCTCACCACCGCCTGCAGAAACTCCAAATGCCCGGCATGGGTGGTCGAACGCCCCATGAAGAAGCTGCGGTCCAGCTTCACCACATCCACATCCAGGTCCAGCAGCCGCGCCAGAGAGGACTGCCCGGTGCCGAAGTCATCAATCGCCAGCTTCAGCCCCAAATCCTTCAGCGCCCGCAGGCTGCTGCGGGAAGCGGCGTCCAGCAGCGTGGTCTCCACCACCTCGATGCACAGGCGCTCGGCCGGCACGCCGGTGGTGCGCAGCAGCGCCCGCACCATGCCGGTGCCCAGCGTATTGGCCAGCAGCGCCCCCGCCACGTTGATGGACAGCGTCAGCCCCGGCTGCGCCTTCATCCAGCTGGCAGACTGCATGATGGCTTCCTGCAGCACCCAGAACTCCAGCGCCTCCTCCAACTCATGCGCCGCCGCCAGCCTGAAGGCGCGGTCCGGCGCAATCGCCACCCCATCCGGCGTGGTCCAGCGCAGCAGCGCCTCAAACCCGGTCAGTTGACCATCGGCGGCGGCCACAATGGGCTGGTAGCGCAGCGAAAGCCCGGTATTCGGCTGCAAAATCGCCTCGCGCAGCATGCTCACCAGCCGCGCCTCGTCCGGCTCCACATCCGCCGTCCGCCGCGGTGCCGCCACCGCCGAAATCGCCGCCATGGCCTGCGTCTCGGATTGTTCGGCCAAAGCGTGCATCAGCTGCACCAGCGCCATACGCCGGCTGGGCGGTGAAATCCGGCTCAACAGGCTGGCGGCTTCCAGGGTGAAGCTGTTGGTGTCCTGCCGGCTGGCCGCCTCGGCCGCGGCACCGTCCCCCAGCGCACTCAAGGAAACCCCCAGCGTCTCTGCCAGGGCCGGCAGGCGCTGTTCCGGCACCGCGCAGTCGCCGCGCTCATACTTGGAGACCTGGGCGGTGGTCACCCCCACGGTTTCACCCACTTCGCGCAACGTCATGCCGGCATTGTGCCGCAATGCCCGCAACCGCCGGCCAAGTGCCTGGCCCTGCCGGGCATCATTGGCCGGCTCCGCCCGCATTGACGACGAGGCCACAACCGCAGCGTGTTTATCGGGGTGAGGGGCGAAATCACGCGGCATATCGGCAACTCCCGTCCCGCCATGTTTTTGGCGGTCTGTGGGTTAATCAAGGTGTTATCGTTCCCGGGTCGGTGGTAGGTTCGCCCCAAGCACAACGATAGGTTGCCGAAACCCTAACATGATCGCCATTGTGGTTATTACGTAGTTTTGGCTAATCACGAAATGGTTACCGAGTAACAAAATCATATTTTTTCAAATTACCTCCTGCTTTTCAAAATAACACGCATTTCGTTTCCTCATCTGCCTTGTCCAATAAAATATAAACGCCTTATTTTTTAAATACCTCTTGCTGGCCGGTGGCAGGGGTGCCACCTAGGCCAAGGTCCTAAACTCGCTAACCCGCTGATATGGCTATTCATGCCCGCCAATTTCGCCCCGCCAACCCCGCCCGCTACCAGCCCCGAGGCTGCGGCACACCCACCGCCGCCCCTGGTGTTGCTGGTGGAAGGAAATATTGAATACGCCGATTCGGCGGCACTGCTGTTGCGTAACGCCGGCTACAATATTCTACATTTCAGTAGTCCCGCGGAACTACTGGTAGCGCCCAGTCTCAACAATGCTGCCTGCATCCTGCTGGACCAACTCATCGGTGGCCTGCCCAACGGCCTGGAATTGATTGAACTCTTCGCCCGGCGCGGCGACGCCATGCCACCCATCCTGGCCAGCAGCACCAGAACCAGAACCGCCAACACCGCAGGTGGCCCCCTGGCCCGCCCCTACAGCCCCGCTGAGCTGTTGCCCGCCCTGGCCACCGCCATCGCACGCACGCCACACTCCCAGGCCGCCGAGGCTTCGCCCCTGGCCCGCCTGACCCAGCGCGAATCAGCCGTGCTGAACTGCCTGGTGGCCGGCGCCAACAACAAGCAAATCGCAACGCAGCTCGGCATCAGCGTCCGCACGGCCGAGGTTCACCGCGCCAGCCTCATGGCCCGCCTCGGCGTGCAGAACATCACGGAACTGTTCCGCTTGGCGGCCCGCCTGGGCCTGCTGCAATAGCGCAATATCCGTTCTGATGGAATCATCAGAACGGATTTCTTGCTCTAGTATCAAATAGTTATAGAGCACGAAATGCGCCCATCAGGGTGCATAGTGCTCCAGCGCCCGGCCCGGCAAAAACAGAAACGGCCGCCGCCTCGCGCCTCGCCCAGCGGTGCACCCGCCAATGGCAGGCACACCAGGTCCCTACAGGCGCCCACAAAGGCGGGCAAAGCCACGGGAAGAACCGCACGGTAAAAGGCAACGCAGGCAGCGGCCGTATCAAGCGGCGCAGGGCAGCAGCCCCGCGCCGGATAACGCTCGTTACTTCGGCAGGTGCCGAGAGATATAGGGCGGCAGGTTGAAGGCGCCGCAATGGATCTCCGGCGTCCAGTACAGCGTGGTGCCCAGAATGCCCGCCGCCTCGGCGCGCGCCTTGATGGTCGCCACGTCATGCTGCCGCATCGCAGCATCTTTCGAGGACCAGCCCAGCGTCATGAACCCACCCACATAGGTCGGCACCGCCGCCACATAGGCGTAGATATCCGGGAACACCTTGCCCCGGCGCAGGCTGGTCTCGCGCAGCTCGTCGGCCTGCATGGCCGGCACGCCGCACTGGTTCACAATCACGCCGCGGTCGCTCAGCAGCCGCGCCGCATTGGCGTAGAACTCGTCGGTGAACAGCACTTCGCCCACACCAATCGGGTCGGTGCTGTCCACAATCACCACGTCGAAGCTGCCGGCCGGCGCCTTGCGCACATAGTCGATGCCGTCGCCCACAATCACCTCGGCGCGCGGGTCGTACCAGGCGTCACCGGCGATGTTCGGCATATGCTCCTTGCACAGCCGAATCACCTCGCCGTCGATCTCCACCATCACCGCCTGCTGCACGTTCTTGTGCTGCAGCACGCGCTTCAGCACGCCGCCATCGCCAGCGCCGATGATCAGCACGCGCTTGGCATCGCCATGCGCCAGGAGCGGCACATGGGTGATCATTTCCTGGTACGAAAACTCATCGCCCTCGGTGATCTGGATCACGCCATCCAGCACCATCACCCGACCATGGGTGTAGCTCTCGAAGATGACAATGTCCTGGAACGCGCTCTGCACCCGGGCCAGTTCGCGCTTCACCATGAAGCGCTGGCCCCATTCCGGGTACAGCGATTCGTTGATCCAGCTATCAGTCGCCATGATGATCACCCCTAAAAGAAGAAAGGCCGGACCCTAAGGCCCGGCCTTGGTTCCTTCATGCTCGGCTATGTGTCAGCCAACCATGCCGCGCTTGTGCTCGTTCAGCTGAATGCTGCCGGGCTGGAAGCCCTTCTTCAGCACCGGCAGCGCCAGGTACGGGTTGCAGGCGCCGCACACAAAAATGTCCAGCGCGGCATAATCCCGCTCCGGCCAAGTGTGGATCGACACATGGCTCTCCGCCAGCACCAGCACCCCGGAAACGCCGCTATTCGGCCCGAAGTGATGGAAGTGCCCATGCAAAATCGTCGCGCCGGTGGCAATGGCCGCCTCGCGCAGCACCGCATCAATATGCTCCGGATCCGCCAGGTTGGTGGCGTCCCAAAGATCAATGATCAGGTGCGTGCCGGCGAATTTAACGCCATCACGAACAACGAAATAATCCTTCGCCTCCGGAGTGGAGGTTTCAGACATCTGGGCTTCGCTCGGAATATCCGAGACCATCCCCAGTGTGACGAGAGCTTCCATAGCAGGGCCCCTTTCCCACCAGCAGATGACCTTGGTGATCGGGTATCGATCAGGTCAACGGGGGGCGCATATGAGGCAGCGGGACCGGGGGTGCAAGTGAATTTAGACCCCCCGACCAATATTTTTTCCCGCCACCCCCCGGGGGCAGCCGGTTCCCTACCGCGTTACCGGCGCACCTGCCCGCAATGCCTCCAGCCTTCCGGGCAGGTTCCGGAAAAGCTGCTGTTCCCGCGCCAGCCTTGGCAGGTCCGCCAGCCCCTTCAGGGATTCGGCGGTTAACGCCACGAATCCAGCAGCTTGCGGCCCTTCCGGCAATCGCCCGCCATGCGCCCCACGCAGGGCGGCAATGCCGGCTTCGTCACCCGCCAGCACCAGCAACGCCGCCTGCCGCAAAACAGCGCGTTGCTGCGCCGCATCCAGCGCCGCCGGTGCGGCGGGCAACGCCAGCAAGGCCCGCGCCCCGGCCGCCGCCGCCGCCGGCCAATCCTGCGCTTCGGCATGCAATTCACTCAGCGCCCCGGCACCGGAATCGCCCAGTTGCTCCAGCGCCTCCACGGCTTTGCCCAGATTGCCGCGCCGCGCCTCGGCCCGCGCCCCCAGCACCACCCTTTCCCGAGAAAGCACCTCCGCCAGCCC
>CANFIE010000267.1 GCA_947446625.1 Acetobacteraceae bacterium
AAGGTTGAGCAGGCCACGCTGGGCGGCCTGGCGTTCAATGTATTCGCGCTGCGGGTGGCTGTTGGAGACGGCGGTGATGCGCGCCTTGGGGAAGCGCTCGGCCATCCACAGCGAGAGCGAGCCCCAGCCGCAGCCGAGTTCGAGGATGGCCTGGCCGTCGGCGAGTTCGGCATGGCTGGCGGATTCGGCCAGGGCGCATTCCTCGGCCTGGGCCAGGGTGGTGGTGGCGGTGGGGTAGAAGCAGCAGGAGTATTTGCGTCGCGGCCCCAGCACCCAGCCGAAGAAGGCGGGCGGGAGTTCGTAGTGCTGGGCGTTGGCGTCCTCGGGGAACAGCGCGATGGGGCGGCTGAGCATCGCTTCCGCGAATTCGGGCTCGGCGCTGGCTGGGGCCAGGGCCAGCTTGCGGCTGGTGCGGCCCACCAGGGCGGCGATGCCGGCGCGGGTCATGCCGTCGGGCATCGGCAGGCGTTCAATGGCGCGGGTGGCGGTGGCGATGAGGTTCATGGGGTGCCTCCGTTCGGCAGCGGGAAGAAGGCGCTGACGCGCCGTTGATAGGCACGGTAAAGTTCGCCCCGGCTGCGCAGCATCTGCGCTTCCAGCGGCGGAATGCCGGAGACATGCACCAGCAGCCAGTACATGAAGGCCGGGCCGAGCAGCGCCGCCCAGGCGTGGTCCGCACCCAGGGCGAAAACCGGGTAGGCCAGCCAGTGCAGCCATTCGAAGAAGTAGTTGGGGTGGCGCGAGACGGACCACAGCCCGGTGTTGCAGACCTTGCCGTGGTTGCCGGGCAGGGCGCGGAAGCGGGCCAGCTGGCGGTCGGCGATGCCTTCACCGATGACGGCCGTGGCCATGATGAGGACCGCCAGGGCATCGGCCCAGCCGAGGGGGCGGGGCGAGGTGGCGGCGAGCAGCATGGGGATGAGCAGCAGCGCGGCGGCGGCGGCCTGGATCATCAGGAAGCCGAACATGCGGGATTGGTAGGCGGCGCCCCAGAGGGTGCGGAAATGGGCGTAGCGGGCATCCTCCGCCGCGCCTGCCGTGCGGGAGACGATGTAGAGGCCCAGCCGCAGCGCCCAGGCGGCGACCAGCCCGGCCACCAGCGCGCCGCGTGGCGTGGCGGCATTCACCAGCGCCACCGCCACCCCGGCCAGGCCGAGGGCGAAGGTCCAGATGGTATCGACCCAGCCGGCATTGTTGAGGCGGCGTTGCAGCCACCAGGCGAAACCCATGGCAGGGAACAGCGCGAGGGCGATGGCGAGGGTCAGCATCAGGCGGCGCTCCGTTGGGTGATGAAGCGCAAAACGTCTCGGCGCACCGGGGCGATGAAGCCGAGCGGGCCGGCGAAGGCGCCGATGAGGGGGGCGTGGCCGACGCCGGGGTAGATTTCGGCTTCCACCACATTGCCGGCGGCGCGCAGCTTTTCCGCCAGGCGGGTGGTGTTGCGCGGCAGCACGATGGCATCGTCGGCGCCATTGCCCAGGAACATGGGCGGTGCGCCGGGGCTGACGAAGTTGATGGGCTGCGAGGCGGGCCAGGTATCCTCGGGGCCGAAGATGTCGCGCAGGCGCGGGGTTTGCAGCGGCAGGAAATCATAGGGGCCGGACAGGCCGATGACGCCCTTGAGGTGGCGCGCCGGGTGCAGCCCATGGGCGCCGAGCCAGGCCGGGTTGAGCCCGAGCATGACCGCCATTTGCGCGCCGGCCGAGTGGCCCATGAGCAGGATCTTGCCGGGGTCGCCGCCGTGTTCGGCGGCGTTGGCGTGCGCCCAGGCGGTGGCGGCGGCGGCGTCCTCCAGGAAGGCGGGGGAGCGGATTTCGGGGTAGAGGCGGTAGTCCGGCACCATGCAGACCACGCCCTGGGCGGCCAGGGCGGCGCCGAGGAAACGGTACAGGCTGCGCGAGCCATTGGCCCAGGAGCCGCCGTAGAAGAACACCACCACCGGGGCGTTGCGGGCTTCGGCGGGGGCGTAGATGTCCACGCCGTGGCGCGGGCCGGGGGCATAGGCGAGGTCGGTGCGGGTGGTCACGCCCTCACTGGGTGCCACGGCGTTGAGCATGCGGGCGGGCGAGCAGGCGCCGGCCAGCAGGGCGCCGAGCGAGGCGAGGATGGGACGGCGCAGCTTTTTCATACGCCAACCAGCGGCTGCACCAGCCGGGCCAGCCAGCCATGGGCGCGCAGCCGGCCGGTGGTGGAGATGAGGCAGATGCAGTCCTGGCCCATCGGCAGGGCTTCGGGCTGATGGTCCAGCTCGGGGTCGCCCTCGGCCACGTCGCCGGCGTGGTATTCGCCGGTTTCGTCGCCAAAGGCGCCTTGCAGCACCAGGGTCAGCTCGGTGCCGGTATGGCCATGGGCGGGCAGCTTCATGCCCGGGGCCACGCGAATGAGGTCGAGCCGGGCGTCGTCGGTGCCGCGGCGTTGCAGCGGCATCAGGCGCATGCCCGGGGCTATCCACCACCAGCGGCCGGTTGCCAGTTCCGCCAGGGTGCGGGGGGCGGGGCGGGGCGGGGGTAGGGGCGTGGCGCCATCCAGCCCCGCGAAGGCGCGGGCCAGGGCGTCCGGCGCCATGGCGGCGGGGGCGAGTTCGGCCAACAGGGCGCCACCGGCTTCGCGCGCCAGGGTGGCCTGGGCGCGGCAATGCGGGCACTGCGCCATATGGGCGCGCAGCACCACGCTGTGCGTGGGCGGCAGGTGGCCGGCGGCATGGGCGAGCAGCGTGGCCTCGGAGGGGTGGCGGGTCATTTCAGTTCGTCCAGCAGGGTCCGCAGCCGCGCCATGGCCAGGCGCAGGCGGGATTTCACGGTGCCGAGCGGAATGCCGAGGGCTTGCTCGATTTCGGCATGCGGGCGGTCGTCGAAGAAGGAGAGGCGGACCACATCGGCCTGTTCGGCCGGCAGGCGGGCCATGGCGGTGCGCAGGCGCTCGGCACGCTGGGCGCTGTGGAGTTGGTGGTCGGCCGGGGTGGGGGCAGGGGCGGCGTCGGTGGGGTCTTCCTCCACCTGGGCCAGGCGGTCGCGCCGGGCGGCATCCACCCGCAGGTTGCGGGCAATGGTGAAGATCCAGGCCGCGGCGCCGGTGGTTTCGGGGTTGAACTGGGCGGCCTTGCGCCAGACCAGCAGCAGGCATTCCTGGGCCAGTTCCTCGGCCCGGGCGGCGGGCAGGCCCAGGCGCAGCAGATAAGCCTTCACCCGTGGCGCGAAATAGCTGAACAATTGCGCGAAGGCGGCGCGGTCGCCCCGGGTGGCAATGGCGTGCAGCCAGCGGGCGGCGTCGGCGGCCAACGTGGGTTCGCTCATGCCGGGGGGCGCCGCTGGGGGTGCCGCTGGGGCCGGGGCCGGCGGGGCGGTGCTGGGCAGGCCCCCTGGCTGCGGCGGTGGTGTGAGCTCAATCATGGCCCTTTCAACGCATGGGCTGGTGGGTTGGATCACTGGTGGTTGGGGTGATCCAACCGGCGCGGCCATGCGTTTGGTTGGTGATTGGCCATGATGGCAGGTTAAGGGGTCGCGATGCAGCAGGACGGCACAAGGTTGCGGGTTGCCGTGGTGGGCGGAGGCATTTCCGGGCTTTCCGCTGCCTGGCTGCTGGCGCAGGGCCATGAGGTGACGCTGTACGAGGCGGCGCCGCGCCTGGGCGGGCATACCCGCACCATTCAGGTGCCGGGCACCGGGCCGGTGGATATCGGCTTCATTGTCTATAACGAGGCGACCTACCCCAACCTGGTGGCGTTGTTCCGCCATTTGGGCGTGGCGACGCGGGCGAGCGACATGTCATTCGGCGTTTCGCTGGATGGCGGGCGGCGGGAATATGCCGGCACCAACCTGGGCGGGCTGCTGGCGCAGCCGGGTAATGCGCTGAGCCCGCGCTTCTGGGGCATGCTGCGCGACCTGGTGCGGTTTTACCGCGAGGCGCCGCAGGATGCCGCCGGGCTGGAACGCGATTTGATCAGCCTGGATGCCTATTTGGCCGGCAAGGGCTATGGCGCGGGCTTCGTGCAGGACCATCTGCTGCCCATGGCGGCGGCGATATGGTCCACCCCGGCGGCGGAGGTGGGGGCTTATCCGGCCACGGCCTTCATTCGGTTTTGCGAGAATCACGGGCTGCTGCAACTGACCAACCGGCCGGTGTGGCGCACCGTGGTGGGCGGCAGCAGCGCCTATATCAGCAAGCTGACGGCGCCCTATGCGGATGGGATTCGGCTGGGCTGTGGCGTGGTGGGGCTGCGGCGCGAGGCTGATGGCGTGCTGCTGCGTGACAGCCAGGGCGGCCAGGCGCGGTACGACCATGTGGTGATTGCCAGCCATGCGCCGCAGGCGCTGGCCATGCTGGAAGATGCCTCGGATGCCGAGGTGGCGCTGCTGGGCAGCGTGCGCACGGCGCCGAACCAGGTGGTGCTGCATCGGGACGCGCGGATGATGCCACGCCGCCGCCGCGCCTGGGCGAGCTGGAACTATATCGGCCATCCGGGTGGCGAGTTGTGCGTTACGTACTGGATGGACCATTTGATGGGGCTGCGTGCGCCGGGCCGGCACTTCGTGACGCTGAACCCGCCCGAGACGCCGGAGGAGGTGCTGCATGCGGAGACGCTGGCGCATCCGCAGTTTGATGCCGCCGCGCTGCGCGCGCAGAAGGCGCTGTGGAGCTTGCAGGGCACGCGGCGCACCTGGTTCTGCGGCGCCTGGTTTGGCGCGGGCTTCCATGAGGATGGCTTGCAGGCCGGGCTGGCGGTTGCCGAGCGGCTGGGCGGGGTGAATCGGCCCTGGGGCATGCCGGCGCAGGCGCCGCGCATTCCGCTGCCCGCGCTGGTGGCGGCGTGATGCGCTCGGCGCTTTATACCGGCACGGTGGTGCATGCGCGCAGCCGGCCGGTGCGGCATAGGCTGCGCTACCGGCTGCTGAACCTGCTGCTGGACCTGGATGAATTGCCGGCGCTGGACAAGCGGCTGCGGCTGTTTGGGCATAATCGCTGGGGGTTGTTCTCGTTTCGGGAGGCTGACCATGGCGATGGCAGCGCCACGCCGCTGCGCGCCCAGGTGGAGCGCTTGCTGCGCAATGCCGGGCTGGAGCCGGCGGGCGGACGGATCAGCGTGCTGTGCATGCCGCGCCTGCTGGGCATGGTGTTCAATCCGCTGAGCGTTTATTTTTGCCACGCGGCGGACGGTGCGTTGCAGGCGGTGCTGTATGAGGTGAACAACACCTTTGGCCAGCGGCATTCCTACCTGATTCCCGTGCCGGCTGGGGCGGATGCGGTGCTGCGGCAGCATTGCGCCAAGCAGTTCTACGTGTCGCCCTTCATGGATATGGCGCTGGAATACAAGTTTCGGCTGGCGGTGCCGGATGCGGCGCTGAGCCTGGCGATGGAAGTGCATGATGCCGAAGGGGCGATGCTGTTTGCCGCCTTTGCCGCGCGTCGCCGTGAGTTGAGCGACGGGGCGCTGCTGCGCGGGTTTTTGGCGCATCCGCTGCTGGCGCTGAAGGTGCTGGGTGGCATTCATTGGGAAGCGCTGAAGCTGTGGCGCAAGGGCATGGCGCTGCGGCCGCGCCCGGCGCCGCCCACCTTGCCCGTGAGCCTGGCGGAGCCGAGCCGATGAGCCAGACCTTTGACCGGCTTGCCGCCGCGAATCTGCTGCCACAGCGCGGTGGTCTGGCCACGCGGATGCTGCGGCGGATTTGCGCCAGCCTGCGTTGCGGTACGCTGGTGGTGACCACGCCGGAGGGTCAGCGCTTCTGCCACAGGGCCGGGGCGCCGGGGCCGGAGGCCGAGGTGGTGATCCATCGGTGGCGG
>CANFIE010000268.1 GCA_947446625.1 Acetobacteraceae bacterium
CGGCGGCGCGAGCCGTCTCCGCCATGCCATTGCCCGGCGCCGCCGGAGCCGCGCCGGATGCTGAATTCCTCCAGCCGCACGGGGTAGCGGAGTTCCAGGATTTCCGGGTCGGTCATGCGGGTGTTGGTCATGTGCGTCTGCACCGGGCCCCAGCCGTTGAAGCCGGGGCCGGCGCCGACGCCGCCGCAGACCGTTTCGTAGTATTGGTACTGCGCGTCACCGAACAGCACGTTGTTCATGGTGGCCTGGGCGCTGGCGCAGGCGTCCAGCGCCGCCAGCAGAGCGTTGCAGGTCATCTGGCTGACTTCGGTATTGCCCGCCACCACGGCGCAGCCCGGCAACGGCGACAGGAAGGTGCCGGGCGGGATGATGATGTTGAGCGGCTTCAGGCAGCCGTCATTCAGCGGGATTTCCTCACCCACCAGGGCGCGGAAGCAATACAGCACCACGGCGTTGCACACCGCCGAGGGGGCGTTGAAGTTGTTGGGGCGCTGCGGGCCGGTGCCGGTGAAGTCGATGGTCGCGGTGCGCTCGGCCTGGTTGACGCGGACGGCGACCTTGAGTGGGGTGCCGTCGTCGATCGTGGTCTCGAAGCTGCCATCCTTCAGGCGTTCCAGCACGCGGCGGACGCTTTCCTCGGCATTGTCCATGACGTGGCGCATATAGGCGCGGACGGTTGCCAGCCCCTGTTCGCGCACGGCGCGTTGCAGTTCCTGCACGCCTTTTTCATTGGCGGCGATCTGCGCCTTGATGTCGGCGACGTTCACATCCGGGCTGCGCGCCGGGTATTTGGCGGCGCCGAGGATGTGGCGGAACTCGGCTTCGCGGAAGCGACCCTGCTCAACGAGGAGGAAGTTGTCGATGACGACGCCTTCTTCTTCCAGCGTGCGGGAGATGGGCGGGGTGCTGCCGGGGGTGAGGCCGCCGATATCGGCGTGGTGGCCGCGGCTGCCGAGGAAGAACAGGATTTCCGTGCCGGCTTCATTGAAGACCGGGGTGATGACGGTGACATCCGGCAGATGGGTGCCGCCATTATAGGGGTTGTTCAGCGCCACCACGTCGCCAGGGCGCAGCGTGGTGCCGCGCAGGCGGATGACGGTGCGGACGCTTTCGCCCATGGCGCCGAGATGCACAGGCACATGCGGCGCGTTGGCGACCAGGGCGCCGGTTGCGTCAAAAATGGCGCAGGAGAAGTCCAGCCGTTCCTTGATGTTGACGCTGAGCGAGGTGTTCTGGAGGACCGCGCCGGTTTGCTCGGCGATGCTCATGAAAAGGTTGTTGAAGAGTTCCAGCATCACCGGGTCTGGCTTGCCGGTGGTGGCGGTGTGGGTGGCGGCGCGGGCTTCGGTGCGGCGCAGGATGAGGTGGTTGAGGGTGGTGACCTCGGCGGTCCAGCCGGGTTCCACCACCGTGGTGGCATTGGCCTCGCGGATCAGTGCCGGGCCTTCTACTTTATCGCCGGCCAACAGGGCTTCGCGGTCGTGGACCGGGGCCTGGTGTTCGCCGCCGGCGTAGAAGGCCACCGTGTCGATGGGGGCGGGCATGGCGCCGGTGCGGGCGGGAAGCGTGGCCTCGGCGACGCGTTCGCCAGCGGCGGTGACTTCGGCGACGCAGGCTTCGACGATGAGCTGGCGTTCCGGCGTGGCGAAGCCGAAGCGCAGGCGGTGGGCGGTGGTGAAGGCCTCCACTACTTCGGCCAGCGGGCCGAAGGTGACGGGCAGGAAGCTGTCGGTGCCGGCGTAGCGCAGGTGCAGGCGGCGGGCGGCATCGAGTGTGCCAGTGGCGCCTTGCTTGCGGAGTTCGGCTTCGCCTTCGCCGACCAGGCGGGCGAGGGTGGCTTCGAGCGCGGCCATGTCGGCCAGCGGGGCTTCGATGGCGGCTTCGCGGATGACGGTTTGGTCGGCCAGGCCCATGCCATAGGCGGAGAGCACACCGGCGAAGGGATGGATGAACACCGTTTCCATGCCGAGTTCGTCGGCCACCAGGCAGGCGTGCTGGCCGCCGGCACCGCCGAAGCATTGCAGGGCGTAGCGGGTGACGTCGTGGCCCTTCTGGATGCTGACCTGCTTGATGGCATTGGCCATGTTGGCGACGGCAACGCGGAGGAAGCCTTCGGCCACGGCGCGCGGGTCGGGGTTGCCGATCTCGGCGGCGAGGGCGGTGAATTTCTGGCGCACCACTTCGGCGTCCAGCGGTTCGTCGCCATTGGGGCCGAAGATGCTGGGGAAATGCTGCGGCTGGATCTTGCCGACCATGACGTTGGCGTCAGTGACCGCCAGCGGGCCGCCGCGGCGGTAGCAGGCCGGGCCGGGGACAGCGCCGGCGCTCTCGGGGCCAACGCGGTAGCGGGCGCCGTCGAATTTCAGGATGCTGCCGCCGCCGGCTGCCACCGTGTTGATGGCCATCATGGGCGCGCGCATGCGGACGCCGGCCACGGCGGTCTCGAAGGCGCGTTCGAATTCGCCGGCATAGAGGGCGACATCGGTGGAGGTGCCGCCCATGTCGAAGCCGATGATCTTGGTGAGGTCGGCCATGGCGGCGGTGCGGGCGGCGCCGACGATGCCGCCGGCTGGGCCGGAGAGGATGGCGTCCTTGCCCTGGAAGCTGCCGGCTTCGGCCAGGCCGCCGCTGGACTGCATGAAGTAGAGGCGGACGCCGGGGAGTTCGCCGGCCACCTGTTCCACGTAGCGGCGCAGGATGGGGGAGAGGTAGGCGTCCACCACCGTGGTATCGCCACGCGGCACCAGGCGGGGCAGCGGGCTGGCTTCATGGCTCAGCGAGACCTGGGTGAAGCCGGCCTCGCGCGCCAGGGCGCCGAGGCGCTGTTCGTGTGCGGGGTGAGCCCAGGCGTGCATCAGCACCACGGCCACGGCGCGCAGGCCCTGGGCATAGGCGGCGGCCAAGGCGGCGCGGGCGCCGGCTTCGTCCAGCGGCTCCAGTTCCTCACCGGTAACCGCCATGCGGCCGCCGATTTCGGCGACGCTTTCATGCAGCAGGTCGGGCAGTTTCACGTTGAGGTCGAACAGGCGCGGGCGGGCCTGGTTGCCGATGCGCAGGATGTCGGCGTAGCCCTTGTTGACCAGCAGCAGGACGCGCTCGCCCTTGCGTTCCAGCAGGGCGTTGGTGGCGACCGTGGTGCCCATCTTCACCGCGTCGATCAGCCCCGGGGGAATGGCGGCGCCGGGGGCCAGGCCGAGGGTGGCGCGGATGCCGGCAACGGCGGCGTCGCGATAGCGCTCAGGGTTCTCCGACAGCAGCTTGCGGGTGGAGAGGCGGCCTTCGGGGTCGCGGGCGACGATATCGGTGAAGGTGCCGCCGCGATCGATCCAGAACTGCCAGCCCGACATCATGCTCTCCTGCGCCATTGGTGGGTCATCGCAACCCCGGCGCTGTCCTGCAAGGGCCAGGCGGGTTGTGGCGGAACGTTGACGATTTATCAGCATAATGTCAACGTGAGCCCATGACCCAACGCCGCAATGCTGAACCGGTGGTGTCCTCGGCGCATTTGGCCGAAGGGGCGGCGCCGGCACTTTCCGAAATGGAGTTTGGGCTGATTCTGGCCGGGCAGTCATTCCAGCGCTGGATCAGCCGCTGCATGGCGGCGGCTGGCATGCCCGGGCTTTCGCCGACCGAGATTCTGGTGCTGCACACGGTGCGGCATCGGGACCGGCCGAAGCGGTTGGCCGATATTCTGCTGGTGCTGGATATCGAGGATGCGCATATCGCCCGCTACGCCGTGCGCAAGCTGGCCGCCGCCGGGTTGGTGAAGACCGGGCGGGCGGGCAAGGAACAACTGGTGCAGGCCACGCCGGCCGGCGCCGCGCTATGCGCCCGCTATGCCGAGGTGCGCGAGGCGCTGCTGGCGCAGGCGGTGCGCGATACCGGGCCGGATGGGGCCCGGCTTTCCGAGTTGGCGGCGCTGCTGCGGACGCTTTCGGGCTACTACAACCAGGCGGCGCGGTCGGCGGCCACTTTGTAGCGGTTACGCGACCGCGCGGACCGGCAGCGGTACTTCGTCATTGGTGGTGCGGCGCAGGTCGCGCGGCTCGGACAGGTCGTAGGCGCGGCCGCGATGCAGGGTGCTGCGGTTGTCCCATATCACCAGGTCGCCCACCTGCCATTCGTGGCGGTAGCGGAATTGCGGCTGGGTGGCGTGCTCCAGCAGGTCCAGCAGCAGCATTTTGCCCTCTGCCACGCCCATGCCGAGGATGCGGCGGGCGTGGATGCCTGCGAACAGCACGTCTCGGCCTGAGCCGGGGTGGATGCGGTGCAGCGGCCAGACCACCGCCGGCAGGGTGGCGAGTTGCTCGGCGCTGTAGTCGTCGTCGCCCAACAGGGTCATGCGGGAATGCAGGGCGAAGTGCTCGGCCTCCAGACCCTTCACCTGGCGTTGCAGGCGCAGGGGCAAGGCGTCCCAGGCGGCGCGGAGGTCGGCGTATTCGGTCTGCCCGCCCCAGCTGGGCAGGGTGACGGCGGAGAGCATGGAGTAGCTGACCGCCGGGGCCTGGAAGGAGCTATCAGAATGCCAGAGCTGGTTGGCCAGGCCGCTGATGATCTTCTTGTTGTCGCGCGGCAGCGGGCGGCCTTCGGGGTCGAGGTTGGAGATGTCGATGAGGGCGGCGTCGCGCATGCGTTCCACCCGGCCGCCGATCTTCTTCAGGCCGGGGTTGAGCGGGCCGAATTGCTTGGCCATGGCGACCTGCTGTTCCTGGTCCAGCGGCTGGCCGCGGAAGACGAGGACGGCGTGGCGGTCGAGCGCGGCGACCACGGCGGCGATCTGCTCGGGCGGCAGCGGGCGGGCGAGGTCGATGCCCGAAGCCTCGGCGGCGAAGAGCGGGTGCAGCGGGCGCAGGGACAGGCTCATAACGCTTCCTCCAGCATTTTGGGCATCCTATGGCGCTGCCGGGCGCCATGCTAGGTAGCGGTTGCGGGCGTGGGGTGCGGCTTTGGGCTTGTTCGGCAAGATTTTGGGCGGGATGGCGGGCTTTGCCATTGGCGGGCCGGCGGGCGCCATGCTGGGCATGGGGCTGGGCCACGCCGCCGATGAGGGGACGCTGGGCAAATTCGGGCCGCGCGGGTTGCCGGGGCCGGCGGATTTGGCGGCGCTGCTGGGCAACCGGGAAAGCCTGTTCGCGGTGGCGGTGGTGGTGCTTTCGGCCAAGCTGGCCAAGGCTGATGGCCCGGTGCAGCGGGTGGAGATTGACGCCTTCAAGCGGTGCTTCCGCATTCCGCCCGAGAGCATGCCGGAGGTGGCGCGGCTGTATGACGACGCCAAGCGCAGCGCCGAGGGCTACGAGCCCTTCGCCGAGCGGCTGGGCGAGGCCTTTGCCGACAACAAGGCGATGCTGGGCGATGTGCTGGCGGCGCTGTTCAGCATTGCCCGCGCCGATGGGCCGATCACCAAGGGGGAATTGAACTTCCTTTCGGTGGTGCATGAGAAATTGGGGCTGGACCGCGGCACCTGGGACCGGGCACGGGATGGGCTGCCGCACAACCCTTCCGCCAGCACCGCGGCCAGCGATGGCGCCGCCGATGCCTATATGACGCTGGGGGTGACGCGGGGCGCCAGCGATGACGAGTTGCGGCAGACTTGGCGCAAGCTGATGCGCGAAAACCACCCGGACAGCCTGGCGGCGCGCGGCGTGCCGCAGGAGTTTGTGAAGCGGGCGACGGACAAGGTGGCCGAGATCAATGCCGCCTGGGACCGGATTAAAAAGGAGCGCGGATTGTGAAGGCGGCGCCACGGTCCCAGTCAACAGTGCAAGACCGC
>CANFIE010000269.1 GCA_947446625.1 Acetobacteraceae bacterium
AGTAGTTGACCTGGCCAATGCTGCCGCGCTTGCCGGCGGTGGAGGATATGTTGACGATGCCACCTGTGGTGCCGGCGGGCTGCGGCATATCCGACTTGGCGCGGTCCACCATGTGGCGGCCCACGGCCTGCATCATCAGGTAGCAGCCGGTCAGGTTCACATCGATGACCGCCTGCCACTGCTGCATGGTCATCTTCAGGAACATGGCCGGGCGGGTGATGCCGGCATTGTTCACCAGGCCATGCACGGCACCGAACTTGCCGACCGCCTGCTTGACGCAATCCTCGCCGAAGCCTTCCTCGGCCACGTTGCCGAGCACGCCGAGGACACGGTCCTGCGGCATGGCGGCGACGGTGGAGGCCAGGGTTTCCGGGTTGCGCTCAACCAGCACCACATTGGCGCCGAGGTCGAGGAACAGTTCCGACAGGGCCTTGCCGACGCCTTGGCCGGCGCCGGTGACGATGACGGTGCGGCCCGTCATCTCCATGGGGTTCTTCATGGCGATGCTCACGGTTGCTCGTTGGAGAAGACGATGGTGCCGGAGGCGCTGAACATGCCGCCGACGCCATGCGCGATGCTGACCTTGGCGCCTTTGACCTGGGCCGCCGCGGTGCCGCGCATCTGGCGAATGCTCTCCTGCAACGCGAACATGCCGTACATGCCGGTATGCGTGTAGCTGAGGCCACCACCATTGGTGTTGAGCGGCAGCTTGCCACCGGGGCGGGTATTGCCTTCCCAGATGAAGTCCTTGGCTTCGCCGCGCTTGCAGAAGCCGAGGTCTTCCAGGCCATATAGCGGTAGGTGCGCGAAGGCGTCGTAGATCATCAGGTGATCGACATCGCTGTGCGTGATGCCGGCCATCTTCATGGCGGTGGGGCCGGCGACGCGGAAGGCGCGGGAGGACGTAAAGTCTTCCATCTGCGAGACCATGTTGGACTCAACGCTCTCGCCGCTGCCGAGGATGTACACCGGCTTGGTCGGGAAGTCCTTCGCGCGGTCGGCGCTGGTGACGATGATGGCGCCGCCGCCATCCGTGACCAGGCAGCATTGCAGGATGCGGAAGGGGTAGGCGATCATGCGGCTGTTCAGCACGTCATCAACCGTGATGGGGTCACGGAACATGGCGCGCGGATTGTGGCTGGCCCATTCACGCGTCACCACCGAGACCTTGGCCAGGTGTTCATGCGTGGTGCCGGTGGCCTTCATGTAGCGCAGCACGGGAATGGGGAAGAGCGTCGGCGGGCCGAAGGGGCCGTAGGGCACTTCGAACTGGCCGTTCAGGCTCTCGGGCTCGGCCGGGCGGGGCGTGCCGTTGATGCGCGACTTGCCGCTCTCACCATGGGTGATGAGGATGGTGGTGGCGTAGCCGGCAGCAATGGCGGCCGCCGCGTGGCGGACATGCAGCATGAAGGAGCAGCCGCCGACGCCGGTGCCGTCCACCCATTTCGGCGTGATGCCGAGGTAGTGGGAGATTTGCTGCGGCATCATCGGGCCAACGCAGGCCACGCCGTCGATGTCGGAGGGTTTCAGGCCGCATTCGGCCATGGCGTTCAGCGCGGCATCGGCGTGCAGCATGATCTGGCTCATGCCCGGCACGCTGCCGATTTTGGTGGACTCAGCGGCGCCGATGACGGCGACCGAACCTGGCTTGTAGGACATCGGGTTCAGCCCTTCTGCGCGGGGGTGAAGAGCGGCAGGGTGATTTCCTCATCCAGCGGGGTGAAGGCCACCTGCATGGGCATGTCCAGCACCAGGGCCTCGGGCGTTTGCGGGCAGCCGATGATGTTGGTCATCATCCGCGGGCCTTCCTCCAGTTCCACCACGGCGATGGCGTAGGGCGGCTCGAACCCCGGCACCGGGCGGTGATGGATGACGTAGCTGTGCAGGGTGGCGCGGCCGGACGCCTCGAACACCTCGACATTGCGGCTGCCGGTGTAGGGGCTGAAGGGGCGCGGCGGGAAATAGGCCTTCCCGGTTTCCACGCAACGCTGCAACAGCAGCTTGCCTTCCTTGCAGCCTTCCCAGAAGTGCTTGGTTTCGGGCGTTGGCTTCGGCTTGGGCCGGCCGGGTGCGAGTGCCATGCGGCGCTTCCTCCTGTGTGTCTGCGCCTAGCATCGCCGGGTGGGGCGGATGCGTCCAGGGGGTGGCTTGGCGAGGTGGATTGGCCTGGGTGCGGTGCAATTTTTAGCTTTTGGTTTATTTTTTGATATTTTCTCCGGCTGAGGTGCGGGTTTTTTTCTTCATTGTTGTCTAAATTTGAATCACTTCGTAAAAGCAATACAACCGCTGCACGAATCAGCGCCTGGGGAGGTTGCGCATTGGCGCAGAGCCGGACCCGGGTGCCACCCCTGAGCTGGTTGGTGCGGTCCATAGCTTTGCCGACTGGAGCCCCCCGCCCATGCCGACACCTGTTTTCGATGCTGGTGCCACGATTGAGGGCTTTGAGGGCCTGTCGGCAGGGGCCAACATTCCGCTGTGGATCGGTGGCTTTGGCTTTCTGACTCCTGGCACGGTGGGCACCTTTACCTTTGCTTCCGGCCTGATCCTGACCAGCCCCGTCCCCGCCTCGTCTGGCACCAACGTTGTTGGCGATTTTGCCGTGGGGAACTCCGAATACGGGTTGGGCATCAACGGCGTTATATTGACGGCGGCGAACGTGCTTGCCGGCACGGCTTATTTCGGCGCGAACGTGCCAAACGGCGACGTCGTCTTCACGCTGCCCTTCGCCGTGAATCACGTTGGCGTTTATGCCGATGCCAATATCGGCTCGATTACCCTGACGGCCTATGACGCGCTTGGGGCGCTGATTACCAGCAGCAGCATCACATCGGTGCATGTGGCGAGTTGGGGCAGCAACTTCCTGGAGGTTTCCTCGGCCTCCAACGACATTGCCAAGATCGAGGTATCCGGCAGTTATTTCGCCCTCGACAACTTGACCTTTCAAGCCGCCGACACCGCCCCCATCGCGGGCACGCCCAACATCAACACCGACGAAGACCAGGCCGCCTTCACGGTGGATCTGCTGGCCGGCTCCTCCGACCCCGATGTGGGCGACAGCATCACCCTCACCGGCATGGGCGGGCTGGGGCTGGCGTCGCCGGGGTTGGGACCGGTGCTGTCCTCGGCGGCGCTGAATGCCATTACGGCGCTGGACAACGCCATTGCCGCTGTTGATGGCACCGGGCAGTTCCACCTGGACCCGTCGCTGTTCAACTACCTGCAGATGGGCCAGCAGGCCGTCATCACGCTGCATTATGACGTGACCGACAGTCACGGTGCCTCCACCCCCACCACCGCTACCATCACTGTTGATGGCGTGAATGACGCGCCGACCGGGCTGGCGATGAGCAATGCCAGCGTAGCGGAGAATGCCGGTGGCGCGCTGGTGGGCACGCTTTCGGCAAGCGATGCGGATTTGGGCGACACGCTGACCTACAGCGTTGCCGCGCTGGACCCGTGGTTTGAAGTGCTGAATGGCAATGAACTGCACATCAAGGCCGGCGTGCTGCTGGACCATGAGGCGCATGCGAGCCTGAGCACCACGTTGATTGCGACCGACAGCTTTGGTGCCCAGGTGACCAAGCTGGTGACGGTGAACGTGACCGACCTGACGGCGGCCTACGCCATCAGCGCCGATGCGGCGTCTCACCTTGAGAGGCACAGCGGCAACACCGACTTCACCTTCACCATCACCCGCAGTGGCGACACGGTTGGTGCCGCGACGGTGGATTGGGCGGTGAGTGGCGCCGCCGTGACGGGCGCGGACTTTACCGGCGGCAGCCTGCCGCATGGCACCGCAAGCTTCGCCAATGGCGAGACGACGCAGCAGATTACCGTGCATGTGCATGGCGACACGACAAATGAAGCGGATGAGAGCTTCGACGTCTCGCTCTCCAACAACTCGGATGGCGTGGCGACGCTGGGCGCGCCGGCCAGTGCGACGATTTTGAATGATGATTGGACCGCCTCGATCGGCGCTGCCGCTCCGGCGGCACAGTTTGAAGGCGACAATCCGAACACCACCAGCTTCACCTTTGCGGTGACGCGCACGGGCTATTTGGGCGATGCCGCCGATATTGGCTGGAGCCTGAGCGGCAGCGGGCCGCACCCGGCGAATGCGGCGGATTTCAACGCCACCTCCGGCACCGTGCAATTTGCTGCCGGTAGCGATACCGCCAGCATCACCGTGACGGTGCAGGGCGACAGCCATGTGGAGGCGGATGAGAGCTTCACCGTTTCGCTCGGCACGCCGCCCACGGGGGGCAATATCGGCACCGCCAGCGCCAGCGCGACGATCTGGAACGACGATGCCGGCTTCAGCATCAATGATGCGGGCGTGACCGAGGGTGACAACGGCACCCAGACCATCATGTTCACCATTACCCGCGAAGGCTACCTGGGTGACACCGATGCGGTGCACTGGACCTTTGTGAATGACGCCTATGTGCCGGTGGATACGACCGACTTCCCCACCTGGCTCTATGCCGCGGACCAGCCTTTTTTTGGCGTGACCAAGGATGGCTACCCGATCTTCGCCTATGAGGACGGGCCGGCCGGCCCGATGTTGCTGCGCGATACCGACCTGATCAGCTTTGCGCCCGGGGAGATGACGCACACGCTCACCTTTGTGGTGAATGGCGATACCTGGCTGGAAGCGAACGACAAGTTCCACATTGTGTTGCAGGACCCGACGCCGGGTTCCGAGATTGTGGATGGGCATGGCGATGGCACCGGCACGCTGGGCAATAACGACCAGGTGGGCACGGTGGGCTATCGCGGCACCATCACGGGTACGAACAGCACTGACAGCTTGAACGCGCCGCAGCAGTTGAACGGCTACCAATTCTTCAGCGGGCCGGGCGGCGATACCGTCAACGGCTATGGCTATGACAACCTGATTTATGGTGCAGCCGGGGCTGACAGCATTTATGGCGGCGACGGCCACAGCATGGTGGATGGCGGCGCCGGCGACGACCGGCTGCGCATGCATGGCTACCTGGACACGGTGTATGCCGGCACTGGCGATGACAGCGTGTGGGGCACCGAGGGCACCGCGAAGATCGATGCCGGCTGGGGCAATGACACGGTGAACTTCGCTGGCAACAGCAGCCTGATCATCGGCAACTTCGGCGATGACAGCATTTATGGCGGCGACCACAGCAACACCATCTATGGCAGCATCGGCAGCGACTTCATCAGCGTGGTGGGTTGGAACAACACCATCTACGGCGATGATGGCGAACTGCGTCGCGTTGGCTTCACCTATGCCGACAGCATCCAGGGTGGTGACCACGACAACACGGTGTTTGGTGGGTTCGGCGATGATACCATTGCCTTCGTGGGCCAGCGCAACGTGGCCCATGGCGAGGATGACAACGACCTGATCACCGCCGGCAGCGGCTATGACAGCGCCTATGGCGGCAGCGGCGACGATACGGTGCAGCTGGCCGGCTGGGGCAACTTTGTTGACGGCGGCGACGGCAATGACGTGGCGGTGGAGCCGGGCGACCGCGCACAGGCCGCCTTCAGCTACAGCGGCGGCGCCTGGCATGTGAAGTTTGGCTACAACAGCGGCACCGACACGCTGGTGAATGTGGAGACGCTGCGCTTTGCCGTGGGCGCCGATGTCGACCTGACCAAGGTGCTGACCACTGGCGCGTTGCAGCAAGGCGACCAGACCGGCAACAGCATTCTGGTGGGTCAGGCGGCGCCGGGCGGCACCGATACGCTGGTGGGGTTTGGCTACA
>CANFIE010000270.1 GCA_947446625.1 Acetobacteraceae bacterium
CGAGCAGAAAGCCGACATCGCGCCGCCCGGCCCGCATCTCGGCGACGAACAGCGCGAAGGCGTTGTCCACCAGCCAGGCCAGGGTGAGCCAGAGCCGCCAGCCGCGAATGCGGTCCAGCGCCGGGGCCAGGGCGGCGCCCATGGGGGCCATGCGCAGGTTGATGACCAGGCAGGCCAGGGTGGCGGCGAGGATGGGTGCCGGGTCGGCCCAGACCTCCAGCGCCACCAACTGGCTGGTGCCGGCAAAGGTGAGGGCGGACATCAGCAAGGCCTCGGCCAGCGACAGCCCCTTGCTGGCGGAAACCACCCCCACCACCAGGCCGAAGGGCATCAGCCCGAGGGTGATGGCCAGCGTCGCGCGGCAGCCGCGCGCCATGCCGGCCCGAGAGAAATTCTCCATGCGCCGAGGATTAGCAGAGCGGCGCGTGGCGCCTAGACTGCCTTGACGCATGGGAGAGACGCGAAATGTTGGATTTGACCGGCAAAGTGGCATTTGTGAGCGGCGCAGGCTCGGTTGGTGAAGGCTGGGGCAATGGCAAGGCCACCGCCGTGCTGATGGCGCGCCAGGGTGCCAAGGTTTTCGGCACCGATATCAGCGCCGCCGCCCTGGCCGAGACGCAGAAGATCATGGCCGAGGAAGGGCTGAGCTTTGCCGGCCGCGTGACCAACATGACCGACAGCCTGGATGTGAAGGCGGCGGTGGATGAATGCCTGGCCAAGTTTGGCGGGCGTATCGATATTCTGGTGAACAATGTGGGCGGCAGCGCCCCCGGCGGCCCGGTGGACATGACCGAGGAAGCCTGGGACGCGCAGATGCAGCTGAACCTGAAGACCTGCTTCCTGGGCTGCAAGCATGTGCTGCCGGTGATGCTGGCGCAGAAGAAGGGCGCGGTGGTGAACCTGGCCAGCGTGGGCTGCATGAGCTTTGCCGTGGGCGGCCGGGTGAATGCCGCCTATGCCGCCAGCAAGGCGGGCGTCATCGCCTTCAGCCGCAGCACCGCCATTGCGCATGTGAAGGATGGCATTCGGGTGAACACGGTGGTGCCGGGCACCATGCACACGCCGCTGGTGGAACACCGGCTGGTGAAGCAGATGGGGCTGAACGACGCCGAGGCGCTGATTGCCAAGCGCAATGCCAGCGTACCCATGGGCCATATGGGCAATGCCTGGGACGTGGCGAATGCGGTGGTGTTCCTGGCAAGCGACGAGGCCCGCTACATCACCGCCACGCAGCTGGTGGTGGATGGCGGGCTGACCGCCGGCCGGCCGACTGGCTGAAGCGGGTTGCCCCCACCCTGCGGGGTGGGGGCGGTCAGCTCATAGCCACTGCTGAAAGGCGTCGAACACCATCCGATAACTGCCGGCTTCCCGCACCAGATGCGCGTAGCCGGGAAAGTGGATGTGCATGCCGGCCACCAGCAGCTTGTCGGTGGCCACATGGTCGAACATGCGGCGGCGCGTGGCGGCGGCGGCGGTGGGGTCGATGTCGAAGGCCATCGTCACCTCCGGCCGCGGCACCTGCACTTCCGGCACGTGGACAATGTCGCCCCAGATCAGCAACTGGTCATTGCCGCTGGCCACCAGGTAGCCGCTATGCCCGGGCGTGTGGCCCGGCAGCGGCATGGCGGTCACGCCCGGGAACACCTCGCCACCTTCGAACAGGCGCTTTTCGTAGGGCGCAATCTGTTCCCGCGCGTGCTGGAAGTTGCGCAGGCGGCTGGTTTCGTCATGCCCCGCCATGCTGGCGTCATCCAGCCAGAAGCGCGGCTCGGCGGCGTGCATCACCAGTTCGGCATTGGGGAAGTGCTTCGCCCCGTTGTCGTCGGTCAGGCCATTCGAGTGGTCGGGGTGCATATGCGTCAGCAGCACCGTGTCCACCTCGGCGGGGGCCACGCCGATGGCGGCCAGATGCGCCAGCAGCCGGCCACCGGTGGCCTGCATCTTGGTGCCGCAGCCGGTATCCACCAGCGCGGTGCGGCCCTTGCTGCGGATGAGGAAGGTGTTGACCGCCGTGCGGCGCGGCACCGGCCGAAAGGCGGCGCGCAGCATGTCGGAACTCTCCTCGACGGTGATGTTCTGCATCACCGCCATGGAGCCTTCGAGGAAACCGTCGCTGATGGTGCTGACGGTGATGTCGCCGATCCGGCGGTGCATCACCGCCGCGACCTGCTGCTGGGGAAGCGCGCTCATCAGCCGCGCTGCAGCACTTCGATGCGCACGCCCTCGGGGCTTTCGACGAAGCTGATGCGGGTGCCGGGGCGGATGGTGTTCGGCTCCATGGTCACCTTGGCGCCCTTGGCGCGCAGCTCGGCAATGGCGGCGTCAACATCGGCCACGAGGAAGCCGAAATGGTCCAGGCTGTTCTGCCCGGTGGCCACTGCCTTGACCGGCAGCAGGAAGATCTCGGTGCCGCCGACATTCATGTCGATGCGGGTCTTGCCATCCACCGGGGTGCGGCGAACCTGGGCGCCGAACATGGTCTCGTACCAGGTGGCGGTGGCCTCGGGGTCGGCGGTGTAGAGGTGGATGTGGTCGAAGGTATATTTCGTCATGGTCGTTTCCTCTCTCGGATAACGCCAGCCTAGCCTTGGCCGCCGCCCGAGTCAGCCCGCCTCCAGCAACTCGATGGGCACGCCATCCGGCCCTTTGATGAAGGCGATGCGCAGGCCGCGGATGGTGGTGGGGGGCAGCTCGAACTCGGCGCCGCGGGCTGCAAGCTGCGCCGCCACGGCGTCGATATCGGCCACGGTGAAGCCCAGGTGTTCCAGCCCCTGGTGCGGGGCGGCGGGGGCCGGGCCGCAGGCCTCGCCGGGCAGGATGACGTTGATGAGCAGGGTCAGCCCACCCAGGCTGAGTTCGAAGCGCGGCCGGGCGCCCTCGCGCCGTTCCACCAGCCGGGCGCCGAGCACGCGCATGTACCAGTCGGCGGCGGCCTCGGCATTGGGGCTGCGCAGGTGCACATGGTCGAAGCGCAGCAGGTCAGGCATCGCGCAATCCTCTCAGTCGGTCTTCGGCGGCTTCCGGTTCCATGGTCAGGGCGGCATCGGCGGCGTCTCGGGAAAAGCCGGCGCGGCCGAGCACCGCCAGGGCCTTCAGCTTCGCCTCGCGTTCCATGGCTTCACGCGCGAAGGGGCCGAAGCGGCGGCGCTTGCACAGCGCCAGGGCGGCGGCCACCTCGTCCTGCGGCAGCACCGCCTGGGCCACCGCCGTGGCCACGCCCTTGCCGGCCAAGTGGGCCGAGATGGCGCGGCGGGAACGGCCGGTGCGGGCCAGGCGCTTGGCGCGGCTGGCGGCGAAGGCGGCGTCATCCACCGCACCGGCCACCACCATGCGCCGGGCCACCGCCACCGCCGCCTGGCGGGCCTGGCGAGCGGCCTCGGCCACGGCCTCGCTGTCCTGGCCCTCGGCCTCGGCGCGGCGGGCCCAGCGGTCCACCCGGCGGGCCAATACGCGGGCCAGTCCAGCCTCGGTGGCGGCGAATCGTGCCAGGTGGGCCAGCGCGGCCTCATGCAGCCGGGCCTCGGTGGGCGCCCGGCCGGCGGGTTTGTCAGGTTTCGCCATGCGCCCAGTCTGGCGCGCCGGGCCGGTCCAGGGCAATTGGTGTGGCATCGCATTCCCCGGGAGGAACCCAACCCATGCCGACCTACCCCACAAATGGCCTGACCCTGGCCCAGGCCAGCACCATTGCCGACGCCGCCCTGGCCAAGGGCCGCGCCCTGAACCTGCAGCCGCTGACCGTGGTTGTGCTGGATGCCGGCGGCCAGGTGAAGGTGATCAAGCGCGAGGATGGCTGCTCTCTGCTGCGCGCCGAGATTGCCGGCGGCAAGGCCAACGGCGCGCTGGCGCTGGGCGTTGGCAGCCAGGAACTGGCCAAGCGCAGCCAGAACCCGGCGATGCAGGGCTTTGTGAACGCGCTGTCCGACATCACCGGCGGCCGCGCCGTGCCGGTGCCGGGCGGCGTGCTGGCGGTGAATGCGCAGGATGTGATCCTGGGCGCCGTTGGCATCAGCGGCGATGTCTCGCTGAAGGATGAGGAATGCTGCATCGCCGGCATTCTGGCCGCCGGGCTGGTTGCCTCCACCGGCGCCTGAGACAGCGCCACGGGGCGCGGGTTGCCGCGCCCCCTTTCTCCCTTTCAGCAGGAAGCCCCACGATGCCCAGCTGGCACCGCGTTACCGAGCTTGCAAAGCTTGACCTGGAAACCCCCTTCGCCCTTCGCATCGACGACCAGCAGGTTTGCGTGGTGCGGCTGGAGGACGGGATCTTCGCCATCAATGACGTATGCACGCATGAATATGCGTTGCTGTCCGATGGCTACTACGAGGATGGCAAGCTGGAATGCCCGCTGCACCAGGCCTGCTTTGAGATTCGTACCGGAAAGGCGCTGAACGAGCCGGCCGATGTGGACGTGGCCCGCTACCCCACCAAGGTTGAGGATGGCGTGGTCTTCGTGGAGGTCTGAGCCACACTATTCGGCGGCAGGCCTACAGGCCGGAGCAGACCAAAGCATGCTCCGGCAAGGATTGACTAGAGCAATGCTTGCCGGGCGGCGCCTTCAGCCGCGCCGGGACTTGCCATGCAGTTGAATCATGCCGCGTAGCAGGTTCTTCAACTCGCCCGCCTCGGCCACCGGATGGCGGGCCATCACCTCGGCTTCGTGCCGGCGTGCGGCTTCCACCAGGTCATTCACCACCTGCTGGCCGCGGTCGGTCATCACCACACGCACCACGCGACGGTCGCGCGTATCCTGCGTGCGGGTGATCAGGCCATCGCGCGCCATGCGGTCCAGCAACTTTGTCATTGTTGGCTGCTGCAACAGGCAAACTTCCGCCAATCCGGTCACGGTTTCGCCCTCGCCGCCCACCAAGCTGGCAAGCACGCGCCAAACTGGAATGGCCACGCCTTTGCGCCGCAGTTGCTCATGGAATTCGGCTGAAATCAGGTGTGAGGCCCGAGCCAAAAGATAGAGCAGGTAGTCATCGATGAAGCGGCCTTGCGGCACCTTGATCGGCGGTATATTCATGACTAGAAATGTATCTCTTCTGGATTTCTACGTTCATAGCGGAAACCGTGCGTTTCGTCACGAATTGTACAGTGCCTGGTTGTTGAGAGTTCGTATCTTCTTGCTGCTGTGCCACATTGCCGGACGACCGGGCTGATTTGCGAAACCGGCCAGGTGAGGAAAACAAGTGCTCGTTGATCGAATCGAATCACGCTGGATCGACATTTTTGCTGATGTTTTCACCCGCTGCCGCGCAGAACAGGGCATGCCCGTTGCCCTGCTGGCCGAAAGCCAGTCCCGCGCGCTGAACCTGGAATTGGCCGAACTGGCGCTGCATCGGCTGGGCTGCCGGCCCTTCCGGCTGGTGCTGCCAAGCCCACGGCAGACAGCCCTCGTGCCGGTACGCTCCACCGGGGCCAGCCGGGCCCTGGCCGGGCACCCGGCCGCGCTGGCCGCGCTGGCCGCCTCGCCCCTGATCATCGACCTGACGTTGGAGGGGCTGCTGCACGCGCCCGAACTTCCGGGCATCCTCAAGGCCGGCAGCCGGGTGCTGATGGTGAGCAACGAGCACCCCGAGGCGCTGGAACGCCTGGCGCCGGACCCCGCCATGGAAGGCCGGGTGAAGGCGGCGGTGAAGTTGGCCCGCGCCGCCCGGGAAATGCGCGTGACCTCGGCCGCCGGGACCGACCTGGTGGTGAACATGCAGGGCGCCGTGACCGCCGGGGTTTGGGGCTGGACCGACC
>CANFIE010000271.1 GCA_947446625.1 Acetobacteraceae bacterium
CCTTGCCAGCACCATGCGCCGCAACAACCAAGGAAGCGCCGCCTATGCCATCCGCCGCCCCCAGCCCGGCCTATGATTTCATCGTGGTGGGTGCCGGTTCCGCCGGCGCCGCCGTGGCCACCCGCCTCACTGAAAGCGGCGCCTACCGCGTGCTGCTGCTGGAGGCCGGCACCGAGGGCTCGGGCTATTTCTGGTCGCGCATTCCGGCCGGCGTTTCCAAGCTCATCGACAATCCGGCGGTGAACTGGTGCTTCTCCTCCGAGCCCGACGCCGGCTCCGGCGGCCGCCGCATTGAGGTGCCACGCGGCAAGATGCTGGGCGGCACCAGCTCCATCAACGGCATGGTCTTCATGCGCGGCCAACCGCAGGACTACGACCACTGGGCGCAGCTCGGCAATCGCGGCTGGAGCTGGGATGACGTGCTGCCGGTGTTCCGCCGCATGGAAAGCTTTGAAGGCGGCGCCGACGCATACCACGGCGACAAGGGCCCGCTGCGCGTGACCACCACGGCCCGCCACAAGGTGCCGCTGCTGGAGAAGATGATCGACGCCGCCGGCAATATCGGCCTGCCCTTCAACCCAGACCTGAACGGCCCGAGCCAGGAAGGCATCGGCATGTCACAGGTCACCATCGCCAAGGGCCGACGCCAGAGCACCGCCTATTGCTACCTCGACCCCGCCCGCGACCGGCCCAACCTCATCATCCAATCCGGCGCACTGGCCGAGACGCTGATCCTGGAAGGCAAGCGCTGCGTTGGCGTGCGCTACACCGTGGGCGGCGAGAAGCGCGAGGCACGGGCGACGCGCGAGGTCATCGTCTCCTCCGGCTCCATCAACTCGCCCAAGCTGCTGGAACTCTCCGGCATCGGCCAGGGCGAACTGCTGCGCAGCCACGGCATCACCCCGGTACATGAACTGCCGGGCGTGGGTGAGGGCCTGCGCGACCACTACTCACCGCGGGTGAAATTCGCCATCACCGAACGCAACCTGACCTTCAACGACAATGCCCGCGGCTGGCGCCTGGCGCGCGAGGCGTTGAAATACGCCTTCCTGCGCGAAGGCTTCCTGGCCCGCACGGCGGTGCCGATCCGGCTGTATTTCCGCACGCGGGAAGGACTGGAGGCGCCTGACGCCACCATCTCCATCCTGCCCTTCCTGTATGAAATGGTGAACCACGAGCGTCGCGTGGCCAAGCGGCGCGGCATCACCATGAACATCAACGTGCTGCGCTCGGAAAGCACCGGCTCGGTCCACATCAAATCGGCCGACCCCAGCGCGGCCCCGGCCATCCGCTTCAACTTCCTCTCCACCCAGCATGACCGAGACGGCCTGCTCGCCGCCATCCGCAAGGGGCGCGAGTTGATGGCGGCCTCACCGCTGAAGGAGATCACCGGCGAGGAGATCGCCCCCGGCAAGCACGTTCAATCAGATGCCGACATGCTGGAATGGGTGCGCAACACCGCCGAGACCACCTACCACCCGGTGGGCACCTGCAAGATGGGCCCCGACCCGATGGCGGTGGTGGACAATGAATTGCGCGTGCACGGCATTGAGGGCCTGCGCGTGGCCGATGCCTCCATCATGCCCACGCTGACCAGCGGCAACACCAACGCGCCCTGCATCATGATAGGCGAGAAATGCGCCGAGATGGTGCTGCGCGCCGCCGCCGAAGCCGGGCGCCGGCAGGCCGCCTGAAAAGGCCAGCACGGGGCGCCACGACTGCGCCCCGTGCCGCGCCGCTTAAAACAGCTGGCCCTTCTTCAGCATGCCATGCACGCCCTTTTCGCCATTCACGCTCTGCGTCACATGGAAATCCACCGCCAGTGAACAGAAGGCATAGGCCTGCTCGCGGGAAAGATTGGTGCGGCCGCAGATGAAGCTGATCATCTCGCGCAGCGCCTGCTTCATCGCCTGGTCCAAATCCTCGTTCATCCCCATCGAGATGTAGTGCGTCGGCGTCTCGGCCCGCGGCATGGCCAGCGGCGCGCCCTGGTTCTTGTGCAGAATGAAGGTGAAGCGCCCATCCAGGCACATCTCCAGCGCGGTCACGCACACCTCGCCATCGCCCTGCACGCCATGGCCATCACCGGCCGAGAAATTCGCCCCCGGCACATGCACCGGCAGGAACAGCGTGCTGCCCGCCTGCAATTCCTTGTTGTCCAGGTTGCCGCCATGAATGCGCGGCTCCTTCGAGGCAATCACCCCAAAGGCCGGCGGCGGCGCCACGCCCATCACGCCGAAGAACGGCGCCAGTGGCAATTCGGTGCCCCAGGGCAGCTTGCAGGTGCGCCGAGCGCGGTCCACCGGAATATGCATCAGGTGCATCTCGTGGAAATCTTCCGGCAGCGTGCCCATCAGCGGCGCTATCATGTTGTAGCCCCAGTCGGCACCCGGCTCGATGCTGTCGATCCGCACCTCCAGCGTATCGCCCGGCTCGGCCCCGGCAATGGCGATGGGCCCGGTCAGGATATGCCCGCTCCGCATGCCGGGGTTGGCGGCGATGATCTCCAGTACCGCCGGCGGCACCGCAAGCCCGCTTTCCGGCGGCGGCAGCACGGCGGCGCGGCCGCTGACGGACTGCAAATCCACGCTGTCGCCGGATGCAATGGTCAGCACCGGGGCAAAGCTGGCGCTGAACACGCCGGCACGGGTGGTTTCGGGGGAAGCGCGCAGAATGTGGTGGGCCAAGGCATCTCTCCGCAATGCGTCTGCCTGCATGAGTAGTCGGACAGCGCCATCACCGCTAGACTTGGCAAAAAATCGGGGCAGGCAACGGCATGTCGAACCAGACCAGCATCGGCTTCATCGGCCTTGGCCAAATGGGCGCGCCCATGGCGGAACGCCTGCTGGCCCCCGATATCCGCCTGCTGGTGCATGACCCGCGCCCCGAGGCGATGCGCCCCTTCACCGCCCGTGGCGCCATTGCCTGCGCCACCCCGGCGGCCATGGCGGCGGAAGCGCAGATCATCTTCACCTGCCTGCCCAGCGCCGAGATCAGCGAAGCCGTCGCCGCGCAACTCACCGCCGGCCCGGCGCTGCGCATTTATGCTGAACTCTCCACCATCGGGCGCGAGGCGGTGGCGCGGATCGCCGCCCTGCTGGCACCACACGGCATTGCCTGCGTCGATGCCCCCATCAGCGGCGGCCCCGCAGGCGCCCGCGCCGGCACCCTGGCCATGATGTCCTCTGGCCCGCCCGAAGCCGTGGCGGCGCTGCGCCCCTGGCAACTCCGCATTGGCCGCCAGGTCTTCGTGCTGGGTGAGCAACCCGGCCAGGCCCAGGTGATGAAGCTGGTCAACAACCTGCTCTTCGCCGCCAACGTCACCACGGCGTTTGAGGCTTTCGCCATGGGCGCCAAGGCGGGGCTTGATGCCGATGCCATGCTGGCCATGGTCAATGCCGGCACCGGCCGCAGCATGGTGACCGAACAGGTGATGGAGGAAGTCATTGCCGGCCGCTTCCGCTTCGGCGCCACGGTGGCGATCCTCGATAAGGACGTCTCCCATGGCCTGGCCGAAGCCGCCTCGCTCGGCGTGCCGATGTGGACGCTGGAGCAGATGGGTCGGCTCTGGCGCTTCGCCATGACCCAGGGCAACAGCGCCGAGGATCTCACCACCCTGGCCCGCATCATCGAAGGCTGGGCCCATACCAGCATCCGCCGCCCCACGGCAGCCGAGTGACAGGAAGCATGCCCGCCATGGATGAAACCGCCGAACTCGCCGCCTTCCGGGCTGAACTGCGCGAATTCGCCACCACCCAATGCCCGCCGGAAATCCGCGCCGTGGTGGCGGCCAACCGCAAGCTCGGCCGCCGCGAATGGGCGCCCTGGCAGCGCATTCTGCACGCCCGCGGCTGGGGCGCGCCAAGCTGGCCCAAGCAGTTTGGCGGCACCGGCTGGGACCAACGCCGCCGCCACATCTTTGACGAAGTGCTGGCCGAATGCGACTGCCCGCCGCAATACCACCACGGCCTGCGCCATATCGGCCCGGTGCTCATCCAGTACGGCACGCCCGAGCAACAGGCCCGCTTCCTGCCAGGTATCCTCAACGGCGAGGATTGGTGGTGCCAGGGCTACTCCGAGCCCGGCTCCGGCTCGGACCTTGCCAGCCTGAAGACCCGCGCCGTGCGTGACGGCGATGACTACGTCGTTACCGGCCAGAAGCTCTGGACCAGCCACGCGCATGAGGCGGACTGGATGTACACGCTGGTGCGCACCAACACGGAAGTGAAGCGGCAGGAGGGCATCACCATGCTGCTCATCCCGCTGAACAGCCCCGGCATCCGCATCCGCGAAGTCCGCACGATAGACAGTTGGCACCACGTCAACGAAGTCTTCCTCGAAGCCGTGCGCGTGCCCGCCGCCAACCGTATTGGCGAGGAGAACAAGGGCTGGACCTATGGCAAATTCCTGCTCGACCGTGAACGCCTGGGCGGCGCCAACGTCGCCCCCGCCTTCCGCTTCCTGGAGCGTTGCCGCGACCTGGTGGCCCGCGAACTTGCCGCCCCCGGCCAGGCGCTGAAGCGTGAGCAACTGGAATATCGCCTGCTGCTGGCCGAAGCCGAATTGCGCGGCGCCCGCGAACTCGGCCAGGCGGCGGTGGATGCGGTCATGGCCGGCCGCCCGCTCGGCCTCATGCCCTCGGAACTCAAGCTCTCCACCGCCGACACCATCCAGCGCATCGGCGCCATCGCGCTGGATGCGGTGGGCGAACGCGTCGCCACGCGCTTCCGCCCGGTCGACGCCTCCGGCCCGAATGCCGAGGTGGAAGACATCGAATGGGTGCAGAACTTCATGTACCTGCGCGCCAAAACTATCTTCGGTGGCTCGAACGAGGTGCAGAAGAACATGGTCGCCAAGCAATTGTTCGGAATGTGATCGCCATGGCCTTCGAACCCACCCCCATGCTGCCCGGCGACGCGTTTGACAGCGCCCGCCGCTTCGCCGAAGCCGCCACGCAGGAACTCGCCCGCCTGCACGAACCCGCCGCCCGCGCCGCGCTGCTGGCCCAGCACTGGGCCGCGCTGCAGGAACTCGGCTGGGCCGGCACGCTGGTGCCCGAGGATGATGGCGGCGCCGGCGGCACGCTGCTCGACCTCGCCGCCCTGGCCGAGGGCGCCGGCAGTGCCGCGCTGGCCCTGCCGCTGGCCTCGGTCTGCGCCGTGGCGCCCACGCTGCTGGCAGGGCAGGGCGCGCTGCTGGCGCAACTCGCCGCCGGCACGCTGCAACCCTGCATCGTGCTGGAAGCCGGCATTACCGCAAGCGCCGGCCAACTCAGCGGCCGCGCCCTGGGCGTGGAAGCGCCGCCCAGCCCCAGCCACGCCCTGGTGGCGGCGCAGGGTGGGCTCTACCTGCTGCCCATGCAGGCACCCGGCGTCAGCGTCACCCGGCATGAACGGATCGACGGCCGGCTGACGTGCGACCTCACCCTCCAGGCCACGCCCGCTGCGCTGCTGCTGGCCGATGCCAGCGCCGTCATCGCCCGCGCCCGCGACCTCGGCGCGCTCATCACCTGCGTGGAAGCGGTGGCCGCCATGGGCACGCTCATTCAGCAAACCATCGGCTACCTGCTTGCCCGCCAGCAATTCGGCGTAGCGCTGGCCAGCTTCCAGGTGCTGCGCCACCGCGTGGCCGAAATCTACGTGGCCTACCGCAACTTCACCGGCCTGGTGCAGGCGGCGCTGCGCCAGCCAACCTGGCAGGAAATCGCCTTCGCCAAGCTGCGCCTGGGGGAAGCCGGGCGCTTC
>CANFIE010000272.1 GCA_947446625.1 Acetobacteraceae bacterium
CTCGCCATGCTGCCATGCCACAAACCGGTACGGCCCCGTCCCCACCATCAGCCGCCCGCTGTTGAACTCGCTGGTCGCCGGCGCCTCGCCATGAATGCGCTTCGACAGAATCACCGGAGACGCCATGTCGAAGCGCATCAGCGGGTTCGGCTCCCGCGTGCGGATGATGATGGTCTCGCGGTCCACAATCTCAATGGCGCTGATGGTCCGCACCGCGGGCGTATAAAGCGCCGGCGAGTTCGGCACCGTGGGCACCCGGGCGAAGGTATAGGCCACATCCTCCGGCACAAACGGCGTGCCATCATGAAACCTCGCCTCGGGGTTCAGCTTCACTTCCCAGCTGGTGTCATCCAGCGGCCGCATGCTGCGCGCCAGCCGGGGCTGAAAGCGCAACTGCGTATCCAGCTCAAACAGCGGCTCAAACACCAGCCGGCCAATCTGCGAGTTCTGCTGCGTGTTGTGATAATGCGGGTCCAGCGCGCTGGGCGGCGTCTGCGCGCCAATGGTCAGCGTGCGTTGGGCCAGGGCCGGGCCGGCGCATAGCAGCGCGGCCGCCAGCAGCAAATGGCGCATGAAACCTCCCATCGGGCCGGTATTCCGGCTCCTCTGGGCAGGGTCAAACGGCCGCGGGCCGCGCGTCAATCAAAATGCGGTCAACCGGCAAACCTTGCCGCATAGGCCTCGGGCTTGAACCCCACCAGCAGCGCGCCATCCACCGCCAGCACCGGCCGCTTGATCATGCTCGGCTGCGCCAGCATCAGCCGCACCGCCCGCGCCTCGTCCAGCCCCTCGCGCTCAGCTTCGGGCAACTTCCGAAAGGTCGTGCCGCTGCGATTCAGCAGCACCTCCCAGCCCAGCTGCGCCACCCAGCCACGCAAGGTCGCCTCGGCAATCCCCTGGGTCTTGTAGTCATGAAAGGCGTAGTCCACCCCGGCCGCATCCAGCCAGGCCCGCGCCTTCTTCATGGTGTCGCAGGCCTTGATGCCATGCAGGGTAATGCTCATGCCCATCCTCGCCAATCAACGCTGCCGCGCCCGCCAACCCGGCGCCAGCACCCAATAGCCATCCACCTGCACAATCGCATCCCGCGCCGGGTCGTGCGAGGCCCGGGCCAGCGCCAGGCTCTCGGCATCGCGCAGCACATACAACGTCGCCGGCTCATAGGCGCCGCTGCGCAGCACCTCGGCCATGCGCGCCCGCAGCGCCGCCACCACCGCGCCATCCACCCGCGCCAGATACACTGAATCGGTCGGCAGCCCCGCCTGCATGGCGAACTGCGCGATCGACTGCCACCCCGCCCCGATATTCCCCGCCGGCACCGCCCGCACCTGGCGGTAAACCCGCGCCGCCTCGGGCCAGAACGGGTCGGCAAGCCGCGCCGGTACACCATCCGGCGCCGGCGCAACCATGGCCCGCACCGCCGCCACACCGGGGCGCAAATCCACCGCCTGCACCACCAGCAGCGCCGCCAGCACCAGCCCGGTGACGCGCCCGCCCCAGGCCCGCACGCAGCAGGCCATGCCCAGCAGCAGCAGCGCGTAGATCACCGGCATCGCCATCCGCTCGGAATTCCGCACCGCGCCCAGCACCGCCAGCACCTGGTCCGAAAGCGGCAGCAGCGTCACCACATGCCCCGCCACCGCCACCCGATGCGTCACCGCAAACGCGAACAGCACCCCCAGCGCCGCCACCAGCGGCCACAACCGCCGCGGCAGCCCACCCGGCCGCCGCCAGCACGCAAACGCCCCGGCCAGCACCACCAGCACACCGCCCAGGCCCAAGTAGCTGCCGCCCGTCTCCCAATGCCCGGTATCCGGCAAATCGGGCAGAAACCTTGACCATGTCCCGCCGTCAAACAAGGCCAGCAAATCCAGCCCCCAACTGCCATAGGTGCCAAACTCACTGCCCGAGCCGGAAGCAAACCCGCCCCGCAGCATGAAAAACCCCGAGCACCACAGCGCCAGCAGCACACCGCCAAACCCCGCCCCGGCTTCCAGCAGCGCCGCGCCGGGCGCCTGCAGCCCGCGCTCCCAAGCGGCCCGCCGCAGCCAGTCGCCGCCCCAAACCACCCCCACCATCACCAGCAGATACGGGTTCAGCAGAGAAGTCAGCGTCACCAGCCCCACCCAGGCCAGCCGCCGCCGCGTGCCGCCACCGGGCCGCAGCGCCAGCACCAGCGCGGCCAGCAGCACCCATTGCGCCACCAGGTGCACATGCCCGGCCATGCGGTTGAACCATACAGGCTGCATCGCCAGCAGCCCGGCCCCCGCCAGCCGAGCCAGCGGGTCCGCCGTCACCAGCCCCACCAGCCGCCAGCCCAGCCAGCCCTGCTAGGCGCCGCACAGCAGCATCCAGGGGCCGGCATATTGCGCCACCTGCACCACCCCGCGCAGCGCCTTGAACAGAAACAGCAGCAGCGGAATGGAATCGGTGTAAAAAATCCCGCTCGCCAGCTCGATCCCCCAGGCAGGATTGGCACCGGGCGGCCACAGCCAGGGCGTCTGCTCAAAATAGCCGCGCCCGAGCCAAATCTGCACCGTGTCCGGCCCCAGCGGGCCAAACAGCATCCAGCCCACATGGCTTGGGTGCAGCGGCCCCCAGCCCAGCACCATGGGCACCATCAGCGCCCCAAACAGCGCCGCCAGCACGCCGCCATGGCGCGAGAGGTTCAGCTTCATCGCCGCAATGGTGCTCACCCGCTCCAATCCTCGCAGCGCAGCCCCGCCACGCGGCTGAACTCGCCCAGATTACCCGTTACCACCACCAGCCCGCGGCTGCGCGCATGCCCGGCAATCAACAGGTCGTAGCCACCAATAACCTGGCCTTGTTGTTCCAGAGCGGCGCGAATATCGGCGGCATGCGCGGCAGCCTCGGCGTCAAAGGGCAGCACCTCCAGCCGGGCGGCAAACCGCTCCACCTCGCGCCGGTTCTCCACCGGCCTGGCGGACTTCGCCGCCCCGTGCAGCAGTTCCGCCAGAATGATGGTGGAAATGCACAGCCCATCAGCCTCGGCATTGAACCGCACGCGCAATTCAGGCGGGCGGTCGCGCAGCACGCGAATGCACAGGTTGGTGTCCAGCATGTAGCGCAGCATCAGAAGCTGTCGCGCACCTGGGCAGCCGGCTGCTCACGCGGCGCCAAATCGGCGCCGGGGCTGTCGAAAAAGTCGTCCCACAGCGCCTCGGCCGGCACAATGATGCGCCGCTGCCCCTCGCGCAGCACCGCCACTTCGCGCACGCCGGCGGGAAAGGCCACATCCTTCGGCAGGCGCACCGCCTGCGAGCGATTGGAACGGAACAGAACGGTTCGGGTCATACCCCCGAGGTTGCGACCCCGGCGGGATATGTCAAGGGGATATGCCCCTCACTCCCACTCAATCGTCCCCGGCGGCTTGCTCGTAATATCGTAGGTCACCCGGTTCACGCCGCGCACCTCGTTCACAATCCGGCTCGCCACCCGCGTCAAAAACGCCATGTCGTACGGGTAAACATCCGCCGTCATGCCGTCGGTGCTGGTCACCGCTCGCAGCGCGCAGGCGCTCTCATAGGTCCGGCCATCGCCCATCACGCCCACGCTGCGCACCGGCAGCAGCACCGCGAAGGCCTGCCAGATCGCGTCGTACAGTCCGGCGTTGCGGATCTCCTCCAGGTAAATCCGGTCCACCTGGCGCAGCAAATCCGCCTTGGCCCGCGTCACCTCACCCGGAATCCGAATAGCCAGCCCCGGCCCCGGGAAGGGATGCCGCCCGACAATCTCCTCCGGCATGGCAAGCTCACGCCCCAGTGCCCGCACCTCGTCCTTGAACAACTCGCGCAGCGGTTCCACCAACTGCATCCGCATATGCGCCGGCAGCCCGCCCACATTGTGGTGGCTCTTGATCGTCACGCTCGGCCCGCCCGTCGCGGAAACGCTCTCGATCACATCCGGGTACAGCGTGCCCTGGGCCAGAAAATCCGCGCCGCCCAACTTGGCCTGTTCTTCCTCGAACACCTCGATGAACAGGCGCCCAATCGTCTTGCGCTTCACCTCCGGGTCGGTCACGCCCGAAAGCTGGCCCAGGAACAGCTCGCTCGCATCCCGATGCACCAGCTTGATGTTGAAGCGGTCGCGGAAGGTGGCCACCACCTGCTCGGTCTCGCCATGCCGCATCAGGCCGTGGTCCACGTAAATGCAGGTCAGTTGGTCGCCAATCGCCTCATGGATCAGCACCGCTGCCACGCTGCTGTCCACGCCGCCGGAAAGCCCGCAAATCACCTTGCCGCTGCCCACCTGGGCCCTGATCCGCGCCACCGCCTCGGCACGGAAGGCCTTCATCGTCCAATCGCCCTGGCAGCCCGCCAGCCTGGCGAAGTTCGCCAGCAGCGCCGCGCCATGCGGCGTGTGCACCACCTCGGGGTGGAACATGGTGCCGTAGAAATGCCGCGCGTCATCGGCAATCAACGCAAAGGGCGCGCCCTCGCTGGCCGCCACCACGCGGAAGCCCGGCGGCAGCTGGGTAATCCGGTCGCCATGGCTCATCCACACAGTCTCACGCGCGCCCGGCGCCCAAACTCCCTGGGTGATGGCGCATTCGCCGGTCACATCCACCACGGCCCGGCCGAATTCCCGCGCATGCCCGCCCTCAACCACGCCACCCAGCTGGTGCGCCATGGTCTGCTGGCCGTAGCAAATGCCCAGAATCGGCAGGCCCATGCCGAACACCGCCTGCGGCGCCCGCGGGCTCTCGCCCTCGTTCACGCTCGCCGGCCCGCCGGAAAGGATAATGCCCTTCGGCGCAAAGGCGCGAATGCGCTCCTCGCTGGCGGTATAGGGCCAAATTTCGCAGTAAACCCCGGCTTCGCGCAGCCTGCGCGCAATCAGCTGGGTCACCTGGCTGCCAAAATCCAGCACCAGGATACGGGCATGATGAGCCGCCAGGGCGGCCGCTTCGGGAGTCGTGGCGGGGGTTTTCATGCCGCCTTGCAGCACAAAACGGCGGCTCCCGGCAAGGGAACCGCCGTTTTGGCCCTAACGCAGTCGCTCAGGCGGCAATCTCGTAAGGCAGCCGCTTGAACTTCGCCATGTTCAGCCCTTCGATCCGCAGCAGCTTGGTGGCGGCTTCGCGGCGCGGGGCATGCAGCACGCCCACTTCGTACAGGTAGGCATCGCCCGGCTTCAGCGAGTAATCGCGCTTCGGCCGCGCCTTGCCCGGGTTCACCCCATCCGGCCGCGCCACGCACTCAAAATCGGTCATGATCGTCTCGCCCACGGCCTGGCCATAAATGGCCCAACCGGCGGCGTGGTCATGCGGCTGGCCGCCCTTCGCGCCCTCATACGAGTGCGCCAGAATGGTGAAGCCGAAGGTCGGGTCCTCATAAATCACATGCCGCTCCGGCGTCCCGTCGGGGAGAGCCTCGGCCACGAAGGCCGGGTCCTTCAGCGCCTCGCGCACGAACAGCACCAGCTTCTTCCGGCCATTCTGGTCGGGTTCGGCGTACACAATCCGGCGGGCGCCGGCGATGAAATCAGCAACCGTCATGGCCATGGGCAGGTTCCTCCGTTTGGCATCTGGGTAAAGGCTAGGCCCGCCCGCGCCCAGGCTCAAGCCGCATGCGCCGCCAGATGCTCCAACAGCAGCGCATTCACCACCTCCGGTACCTGGTCCGGCGCGTAATGCCCAACCCCCGGCAACTCCACAAACCGATACGGTGCCTCGACAAACCCCGCCGTCCCCTCCGCCGCCATCCGCCCCACCGTGTCGTC
>CANFIE010000273.1 GCA_947446625.1 Acetobacteraceae bacterium
CCACGATGATGACATCGGGCCGCGGTACCGCGCCGCCGGCCGGCAGGGCGGAAAACCCGTTGATGGCGGCGGCGATCTGCTCGGCCGCGCCATTGCCCTGCACCGCCACCGGCCAAAGGATGAGCCGGCGCGGGAAGCGGCGCAGCAGGGTGGTGCGGATATCCTGGATCACCGCGCCCTTTTCACTGGTGACCACGCCGATGACGCTGGGCAGCATGGGCAGCGGGCGCCTGCGGTCGGCATCGAACAGCCCCTCGCCCAGCAGCTTCAGCCGCAGCTTTTCAATCCGCGCCAGCAGGGCGCCCTCGCCGGCATAATCCAGCCGCTCGATGATCAACTGGTAGGTGGAACGGTCGCCATAGGCGCTGATGCGGCCAGTGGCGATGACCTCGACGCCATTCTCGGGCTGCACCGCCAGGTTGCGCACGCTGGTCTTCCAGACCACGCCGGCCAGCTTGCCGCCTTCATCCTTCAGCGTCAGGTAGATATGGCCGGACGGGTAGCGCTTGCAGTCGGTGATCTCGCCGCGCACCCGCACCCGGCCGAAGGCCTGTTCCAGCGTGCGCTTGATGGCGCCGGAAATCTCCGAGACGGCGTATTCGGGGATGTTGTCGGCCACGGCCGGCGCGGGGTTGGTGTTCATCGGCGGACCTTATGCTAGACCCCCCGCCTTGCGGAAGGAGCGGGTTGGATGAAGGTGCTGGTGGTTGGTAGCGGCGGGCGTGAACACGCGCTGTGCTGGGCCTTGGCCGCGTCTCCGCTGCTGACCAAGCTGTGGTGCGCGCCCGGCAATGCCGGCATTGCCGAGGTGGCCGAGTGCATTCCGCTGGGCGCCGAGGAGGTTGCCGCGCTGGTGGGCTTTGCCCGTGGCAGCCGGGTGGACCTGGTGGTGGTGGGGCCGGAAGCGCCGCTGACTCTGGGCCTGGCCGATGCCTGCGCCGCCGCCGGGCTGCGCTGCTTTGGCCCCAGCGCCGCCGCCGCCATGCTGGAGGGCAGCAAAACCTTCACCAAGCAGGTGGCGGATGCGGCGCGGGCGCCGACCGCCGCCTGGGAACGCTTCACCGATGCAGCCGCCGCTCGCGCCTATGTGCGCGCCCAGGGTGCGCCGATTGTGGTGAAGGCCGATGGCCTGGCCGCCGGCAAGGGCGTGGTGGTGGCCGAGAGCGTAGCCGAGGCCGAGGCGGCACTGGCCGAGATCATGGAAAGCCGGGTACATGGCGAGGCCGGCGCCAGCGTGGTGATCGAGGAATGCCTACTGGGGCAGGAAGTGAGCTTCTTCGCGCTGTGCGATGGCGATACCGCGCTGCCGCTGGGCGCGGCGCAGGACCATAAGCGCGTGGGCGATGGCGATACCGGGCCGAATACCGGCGGCATGGGCGCCTATTCGCCGCCGCCGGTGTTTACCCAGGCGTTGCAGGACCAGGTGATGGCCGAGATCATCCAGCCCTGCCTGGCCGAGATGGCGCGGCGCGGCACGCCGTTCCGGGGCGTGCTGTTCGCCGGGCTGATGCTGACGGCGACCGGGCCGAAGCTGATCGAGTTCAACGTGCGCTTTGGCGACCCGGAATGCCAGGCGCTGATGGTGCGGCTGAAGTCTGACCTGCTGCCCGCGCTGGTGGCGGCCTGCGATGGCAAGCTGCGCGAGGTGACGCTGGCCTGGGAGGCGCTGCACAGCCTTGTGGTGGTGATGGCCGCCAATGGCTACCCCGGCGCCTATGCCAAGGGCAGCGAGATTCGCGGCCTGGAGCGCGCCGCGCAGGTGCCGGGGGTGCAGGTGTTCCATGCCGGCACGCAGCGGCGCGAGGATGGCACGCTGGTGGCCACGGGCGGCCGGGTGCTGGGCATTACCGCTACCGGCGCCACGCTGCAGCAGGCCCGCGCCGCCGCCTACCAGGCGGTGGATGCGGTGGACTGGCCGGGCGGCTTCTGCCGCCGCGACATTGCCCACCGCGCCTTGGGGTAACTGCGCCCTGGGGTAGCAGCGCCCTGGGGTAACCGGCGCTACAGCAGCGCCGGCATCGGCACGCCACGGGCGGCGGCAACCTCGGCCAGCCGGTCCCAGGTGCCCTTGGCCATGGGCACGCCTTCGCGCAGGCGCTTCGCCTTCACCGCGTCGCCGCGTTCGCCCGGCATCAGCAGGGCTTCGGTGCCTGGGGCCTTGGGCTGCGCCTGGATGGTGCCGGCCAGGGCGGCGACCTCGCGCCGAATGGCGGCGCCGTCGCCGAACGCGGAAATATCCAGCGCGATGGCCACGCCGTTCATCCGCGTATCGCCCTTGGCGAGTTCACCGCGCAGGGCCGGGCGAATCACCGGGTTCATCGCCACCAGCGAGGCCAGGCACTCGATCATCAGGGAAAGCCCGGCGCCCTTCGGCCCGCCCAGCGGCAGCAGCGTGGCCACCTTGGTGGCGTCGGTCGTGTCGGCGCCGTCCTTGTCCACGCCCCAGCCGGTGGGGATGGTGGCGGCGGCATCCTTCGCCGCCAGCACCTTGCCGTTGGAGACCTGGCTGGTGGCCATGTCCAGTAGCAGCGGCGCGCGGCCCTCGGCCGGCATGGCCACCGCGATGGGGTTGGTGGAGAGCACCGCGCCCTTGCTGCCCGGCCAGGCCATCAGCGGAATGCTGGCGGTCATCACCAGCCCGGCCATGCCCTGTTCGGCGGCGCGGAGCGCGAAGTGGCCCACCGCGCCGGCATGGGTGATATCCCGCACCACCACCCAGCCCACATGCACCTCGCGGGCGCGGGCAATGGCTTCATCCATCGCCGCCGCCATGGCCACCGGGCCGGGGGCGCGGTCGGCATCCAGCAGGGCGATGGCGCCGGCACGGGTCAGCCACTTCATCTCAGGCGCGGCGCGCAGCTGGCCGAGCTGGATGAGTTCCAGGTAGCGCGGAATGCGCAGCACGCCGTGGCTCTCCACGCCGCGCAGATTGGCCCAGACCAGCACTTCCGCCCAGGCGCGGGCGTGTTCGGCGCTGACCCCGGCGCTGGTGAACAGCGCCTCGCACAGCGCCTGCAAATCGGCGGCGGCTACCTTGCGCGGGCCGCTCATGCCGGGGTGGCCGGCATGTACATGTCAAGCCAACCCTTGATGGCGGCCTGGTTGCGGGTATTGCCGGAGGAGAAGGGGATGTGGTCGGTGCCGGTGAACAGGATGAGGTCCTTCGGCTGGCCGGCCAGTTCCCACATGCGCAGGCTCTGCTCGGTCGGCGTCACGGTGTCATCCGCGCCATGCAGGAACAGCACAGGGCGCGGCGCTATCATGTGCACCACGTCATCGGCGCGGAAGTCGAACATGCTCTGCGCGGTGTCGCCGGCCACGGTGGTTTGCGCCAGCGGCGAGAGATGGGTCTTCAGCGCGTTGCTCATCGGCACCACGTCGAAGCGCGGGATCATCAGCGTGTCGCCGGTCTTCGCCTTGTGATCCTTGTTGGCCTGCAGATAGTTGGTGAACTTGGTCCAGGCTTCCGGCGTGGGGTGCTGGCCCCGGAATTTGCGCTCGCCATGGCCCCAGCCGCAGGAGGAGAGGCAGACGGCGAAGCGCTGGTCGATGGCGGCGGCATAGACCGCCACGGCGGCGCCGAAGCTGTGGCCGGTGATGCCAACGCGCTTGGGGTCGATCTCGGGCTGGGTCAGCAGCCAGTTCAGGGCGTTCTTGGCGTCGGCAACCTGGTCGTGGCAGAGGATGTAGCCGCGCCGGCCGCCGGACTTGCCGCAACCCCGGAAATCAAACCGCAGCACGGCATAGCCCCAGCTTTCAAACAGCCGGGCCATGATCTCGGCGGTGCTGTTGTCCTTGCTGCCGGCAAAGCCATGCATCACCAGCAGCGCCGGCAGCTTTTCGCCGGGCTTGTGGCTGGCCGGAATGTGCAGGTTGCCGGCCAGTTCAATGCCGTCCGAGACAAAGGAAATTTCGCGGTCCATCTCAGGCCTCCCGTTATGATGCCAGCTTAGCCATGAAGCGGGGCCAGCGCCAAACCAGCCATGGTTTGTGCCGACGCATGGACAAGCCGGGCCAGTGGTGCCAGTTGCCGGCGCGAGAGCCTGGGTACCTCCGCCGGAGCCACCCAGGCTCTCGCTTTTTCGTTTGCGGGGCTGATGCACGGCCGGCGGCGAAACCGCCTTGGCCGATCAGACCCCAGGAGAACCAACCATGCAGACCCATCTCTCTCGCCGCGCCGCCCTGGCGCTGGGCGCCGCCGCCCTTGCTGCCCCCGCCGCGGCGCAACAGGGCTTTCCCAACCGGCCGATCCGGCTGTTCATTCCCTGGGCACCGGGTGGCACCACGGATGTGGAACTGCGCGCGCTGTGCCAGGCCGCCAGCCAAAAAAGCGGCCAGACCGTGATTCCGGAAAACACCCCCGGCGCCGGCGGCATTCTGGGCGCGCAGAAGCTGCTGAGCGAGCGGCCCGAGGGCTATGCCATCGCCCAGATGCCGGTGAGCGTGTTGCGCTACCCGGTGATGGCGCAGCGCCCGCCCTTCGACCCGCTGACCGACTTCACCTACATCGTGCACCTGACCGGCTATCTGTTCGGCGTGGTGGTGCGGGCGGAAGCGCCCTGGCAGACGCTGGGCGAGTTTCTGGACCATGCCAAGACCAATCCGGGCAAGGTGAATTACGGCACGCCGGGCGTCGGCACCTCGCTGCACATCACCATGGAACGCATTGCGGCGCAGAAGGGCCTGGACTGGACGCATGTGCCGTTCCGCGGTGTGTCGGAGAACATGCAGGCGCTGCTGGGCGGGCAGATCGACGCGGTGGCCGACAGTTCCGGCTGGAGCCAGCTGGTGCTGGACGGCAAGCTGCGCCTGCTGTGCACCTGGGGCGAGCGGCGCGCCACGCGCTTCCCCAACGTGCCCACGCTGCGCGAGGCCGGCATCGATATCGTCAGTGCCTCGCCCTATGGCCTGGCCGGACCGAAGAACATGGACCCCGGCGTGGTGCGCGCCCTGCACGACCTGTTCAAGGCCGCGCTGGAGGACCCCGCCCACCTGGCGGTGCTGGAACGGCTGGACATGCCGGTGATGTACAAGAACACTGCCGACTACACCGCCTTCGTGCGGCAGCAGTATGAGGAGGACAAGGCCATGATCCAGAAGTTGGGGCTGCGCCTGTAGCATGCGCCGCCGCGCCGCCCTGGCCCTTGGCGCCAGCACCCTGCTGCGGGCGCCCGGCCTGGCGCAACTGGCCACCCGGCCGCTGCGCCTGGTGGTGCCCTGGGCGGCCGGCGGCACCACCGATGTGCAGATGCGCGGCTTTGCCGAGGCGCTGCAACGCCGCAGCGGCCAGCCCGTTGTGGTGGAGAACAAGCCCGGCGCCGGCGGCATGCTGGGGCCGCAGGCGCTGCTGCATGAAAAACCCGATGGCAGCGTGCTGTGCCAAATGGCGGTCAGCGTGCTGCACCATGCCATCCTCTCACCCCGCCCGGCCTTTGACGCGCTGCGCGACTTTACCTGGGTGATTGGCCTGACCGGCTACCTGTTCGGCGTGGTGGTGAAGCCGGACGCGCCGTGGCGGAACTTCGCCGAATTCATGGACGACGCCGCACGCAACCCGGGCAAGCGCAGCTATGGCACCTCGGGCATCGGCTCGACCCAGCACATCACCATGGAGCGCGTGACGCGGGCGCGCGGGCTGGACTGGCTGCACGTACCCTACCGCGGCGTGGCGGAAACGGTGAACGCCGTGCTGGCCGGGCAGATTGACGCGGCGGCGGCCAGCAGCG
>CANFIE010000274.1 GCA_947446625.1 Acetobacteraceae bacterium
CTACCCGCTGCCGGAAGCCCAGCTGGACCGCTTTCTGCTGGAAGTGGAGGTGACCTACCCGGACGAGGCGGCCGAGCGCGCCATGCTGCTGGCCACCACCGGCGCCCGCGAGGCCAAGGCCACCCCGGCCATGACGGCGGCGGAATTGGTGGCGGCGCAACAGCTTATCCGCCGCATGCCGGTGGGTGAGGCGGTGCTGGAAGCCATCCTCAAGCTGGTGCGCGGCGCCCGGCCGGAAACCAGCGAGCTGGGCGTGGTGCGCGCCAACCTGGCCTGGGGCCCCGGCCCCCGTGCCGCACAGGCGCTGATGCTGGCCACCCGCGCCCGCGCCGTGCTGGATGGCCGCCTGGCGCCGAGCGTGGAGGATGTGCTGGCCCTGGCCGAACCCGTGCTGCGCCACCGCATGGCGCTGACCTTCTCGGCCCGGGCCGAGGGCGTGACCCTGGCCGGGGTGATCCGCGCCCTGACGGCGGAGATTGCCTGAGCATGGCCCTGGCCGCCGCCCCGCTTGATATGCTGCGCGCCGAGGCCCTTGGCGCCCGCCTGCCCCCGCTGGTGGTGCGGGCCGAGCGGGTGGCCGCCACGGTGATGCAGGGGGTGCATGGGCGGCGGCGTTCCGGCCAGGGCGATGCCTTCTGGCAGTTCCGCCCGTTTCTGCAGGGCGATTCGGCGGCGCGGGTGGACTGGCGGCAGTCGGCCAAGGGTGAGCGCCTGTTTGTGCGCGAGACCGAATGGGAGGCGGCGCAGACCGTGCTGGTGTGGCGCGATGCCTCGCCGAGCATGACCGCCGAAAAGCGCGAGCGGGTGGAGTTGCTGCTGCTGGCGCTTTCCGCCCTGCTGCTGCGCGGCGGGGAAAGGGTGCGGCTGTTTGGCGACGCCACCGCGCCGCGCCGCAGCTTTGCCGGCCGCACCGGCCTGCCCGCTTTGGCCCAGGCGCTGGCCCTGGCCGGCGGCACCCAGGGCCTGCCGCAGCCCGATGCCGCCCTGCCCCGGCATGGCCGCTGCGTGTTGTTCAGTGATTTCTACACCCCGGTGGAGGAAGTGCGCCGCGCCATGGCCGCCCTGGCCGGGCTGCCGCTGCGTGGCCACCTCGTGCAGGTGGTCACCCCCGGCGAGGAAGAACCCACCCTGCGCGGCCGCGTGCTGGTGCAGGGGCTGGAAGGCGAGGCCCCGGTGCTGGTGGCCAATGCCGAGCCGGTTTTCGGCGCCGGCAAGCCGTTCCGCCACTGGTTCGCCGAGCATCGCACCGGGCTGGCCGATGCCGCCCGCTCGGCCGGCTGGGGCTTTCTGGCGCATCGCACCGACCGCCCGCCCGAGGCCGCGCTGCTGGCGCTGTACCAGGCGCTGGAGGCCGGGCGCTGATGCTGACCCTGGGAGGCCTGGGCTTCGCCGCCCCCTGGCTGTTGCTGGCCCTGCCGGCGCTGCCAGTGCTGTACTGGCTGCTGCGCGTGGCGCCGCCGGCACCCAAAACGGTCAGCTTCGCGCCCATCTTTTTGTTGCGGCTGCTGCCGCCGCTGCCTGAAACCCCGGCCCATACCCCCTGGTGGCTGCTGCTCATCCGCCTGCTGGCCGCCGCGCTGATTATTCTGGGCCTGGCCCGGCCGGTGCTGGGGCCGGGCGGCGCCGGGGCCGCTGGCGGCACGCTGCTGCTGGTGCTGGATGATGGCTGGGCCAGCGCCGCCGACTGGCCCAATCGCATGGCGGCGCTGGATGCCGCGCTGCGCCGTGCCGGCCGCGCCGAAACCCCCACCGCCCTGCTGACCACCGCCCCCGGCCTGGGCGCCGAGCCGCCCCGCGTGGTGGGGCCGATGCCCGCCGCCGACATGGCCGTGCGCCTGGCCGCGCTGCGCCCCAAGCCCTGGGCGCCGGACCGCGCCGCCGCCGTGGCCGCCTTCGGCACATGGCGCGCCGCCAATACGGGCGGGCTGGAAACCCTGCTGGTGAGTGACGCCCTGAGCCACGGCGCCCCGGATTCCCTGGCGGAAACCCTGGCCGCCGCCGGCCCGCTGACCCTGGCGCGGGAGGAAACGCAGCCGGTGCGCCTGCTGGCCCCGGCCCAGGCCGAACCAGACCGCCTGCGCCTGAGCGTGCAGCAGGTGCCGCAGCCCCGCGCCGGGGAGGCCGTGGTGCTGGCCCGCACCGCCGATGGCCGCGCCCTGGCCCGCGCCGTGGTGCCGCTGCCTGCCGGCGCCGCGCTCGGCGAGGCCGCGCTGGAATTGCCGGTGGAGATTCGCAACCAGGTGGTGCGGCTGGAGTTGGATGGCGTGCCGAGTGCCGGCGCCGTGCAATTGCTGGATGAACGCTTCCGCCGCCGCCCCATGGGCCTGCTGCCGGGCTGCGAGGAAGCCGCCGATGCACCGCTGATTGGCGACCTGTTTTATTGGTCGCGCGCCCTGCAACCCTATGCCGAGCTGCGCCGCGGCACCGCCGAGCAATTGCTGGCCCGCCCCATTGCCGTGCTGGCCCTGGCCGACCGCCCGGTGGCCGAGGGTGCCGAGTTGGCGGCGCTGACCCGCTGGGTGGAAGCCGGCGGCACGCTGCTGCGCTTCGCCGGCCCGCGCGTGGCGGAAAAGCCGGACAGCCTGCTGCCCGTGCCGCTGCGCGCCGAGCGCCAGTTGGGCGGCGCACTGTCCTGGGAGCAACCGCAGCGGCTGGCGCCCTTCCCGGTCACCTCGCCCTTTGCCGGGCTGGCGGTGCCGGAGGAAGTGACGGTGGAACGCCAGGTGCTGGCCGAGCCGATTCCCCGCCTGGGTGAGCGCACCTGGGCCCGGCTGGCCGATGGCACCCCGCTGGTAACCGCCGAGGCGCGGGGTGCCGGCCGGGTGGTGCTGTTCCACGTAACCGCCACGGCGGATTGGTCCAACCTGCCGCTCTCAGGGCTGTTCGTGCAGATGCTGCGGCGGATTGTGGCGCTTTCCGCCGGCGTGACCGGCGCCGAGGGCGAGTTGCCGCTGGCCCCGCTGGAAAGCCTGGACGGTTTTGGCCGCCTGGGCACCCCGCCGCCCGCCGCCACGCCGCTGGCCCCGGCCGAGTTGGCCAATGCCGCCCCCGGCCCGCGCCATCCGCCGGGTTGGTATGGCAGCCCAGGGGAAGGCAGCTTCCGCCGCGCCCTGAACCTGGGTGGCACCCTGCCGCCACCGCAGGCCGCCCCTGCCCCGCCGGCTGGCGCCCGTTTGCTCAGCCTGGGCGGCGTGCCGGCCGAGCAGGATCTTGGCCCCTGGCTGCTGGCTCTCGCCTTTGCCCTGCTGGGGCTGGACCTGCTGCTGGCGCTGCGCCTGCGCGGGCTGCTGGGCCTGCGCCGTGCCGCCACCGCCGCGCTGCTGCTGGCTCTGGCCGCCGGCCCTGCCCTGGCACAGCCAGCGCCGGATGCCTCGCCCGCACTGGCCACGCGGCTGGCCTTTGTGGCCACCGGGGATTCGGCGCTGGACGACATTCAGCGCGCCGGGCTGCTGGGGCTTTCGGAATACGTCAACCGCCGCACCAACGCCGCCCTGGCGGAACCGGTGGTGGTGCAGCCCGGCATCAGCGACCTCAGCTTTTTTCCGCTGCTGTACTGGGTGGTTACGCCGGACGCACCGCAGCCCGATGCCGCCGCCGTGGCCGCGCTGAACGGCTTCATGCGGCAGGGCGGCATTATACTTTTTGATACCCGCGACGAGGGGTCTGGCGAGGGCTTTTCCCCGGGCGCTCGGGCGACGCTGCGCCGGGTGACTCGGGATTTGGCCATTCCGCCCCTGGCGCTGATTGCCGAGGACCATGTGCTGCGCCGGGCCTTCTACCTGCTGCCGGAACTGCCGGGTCGCTTCGCCGGCGGCCAGGTTTGGGTGGCGCGGGAGCAGGACCGGGCGAATGACAGCGTCTCGCCGGTGATCATCGGCGGGCATGACTGGGCGGCGGCCTGGGCGGTGGATGCGGCGGGCAACAACCCCTACGCCACCACCCCCGGCGGCACTCGGCAGCGCACCCTGGCCTATCGTTTCGGCGTTAATCTGGTGATGTACGCGCTGACCGGCAACTACAAGGGCGACCAGGTGCACGTGCCGCAAATTCTGGAAAGGCTGGGCAACTGATGCAGCAGACCTTGGCCGGCATCGACTTCGCCCCCGCTTTGCCCTGGTGGCTGCTGGGCGCGCTGGGCGCGCTGGCGCTGCTGGCCCTGGCGCCGGCCTTCTGGCGCCGGGCACGCGGTGCGCCGCTGCGGCTGCTGGGCTTTGCGCTGCTGCTGCTGGCCCTGGCCAATCCCCGGCTGGTGGAGGAAACCCGCGAAACCCGGCCGGATATCGCCGTGCTGCTGGTGGACCGCAGCGACAGCGCCACCCTCGGCCCCCGCGCCGCGCAGATAGAGGCCGCCCGGCAGCAGTTGGAGGCCCGGCTGGGCCGCCTGCCGGACCTTGAATTCCGCACCGTGGAAGTGCCCGAGGCCGGCACCCGCGGCACCCAGCTTTTCGCCGCGCTGAACCAGGCGCTGGCAGAAATTCCGCGCAACCGGCTGGCTGGCGTGCTGGCGCTGACCGACGGCCAGGTGCACGACGTACCGGTGCCGCCCACGCTGGAAGCGCCCTTCCACGCCCTGCTACCCGGCCGCGCCGGAGAGGTGGACCGCCGGCTGCGCGTCATCGAGGCACCAGGCTTTGGCATTGTCGGCCGCTCGGTGGAGTTGCGCATTGCGGTGGATGACCTGGGCGCCCCGCCCGGCAGCAGCGGCACCGCCCGGCTGACGGTGCGGCGCGATGGCGGCCAGCCGGTAACCCAGCCGGTGCCGGTGGGGCGCGAACAGACCCTGACCATCCCCATCGAGCGCGGCGGCCCGAGCGTGATTGAGCTGTACGCCGAACCTCGCCCGGGTCCCGCCGGGGACCGGCAAAACGGTGAGGTGAGCGACCTGAACAACCGTGTGGTTGTAACGGTGATGGGCGTGCGCGACCGGCTGCGCGTGCTGCTGGTTTCGGGCGAGCCGCATGCCGGCGAACGCACCTGGCGCCGGCTGCTGAAGGCCGACCCCGGGGTGGACCTGGTGCACTTCACCATTCTGCGCCCGCCCGAGAAGGACGACCTGACGCCCTTGAACGAGCTGGCGCTGATCGCCTTTCCGGTGCGGGAGCTGTTCCAGCAGAAGCTGCGCGAATTCGACCTCATCGTGTTCGACCGCTTCGCCAACCGGGGCATTCTGCCGCCGGCCTATCTGCGCAACCTGGCTGATTACGTGCGCGGCGGCGGCGCCATGTTCCTCTCGGTGGGGCCGGAGTTCAGCGGCGCTGCCTCGCTGGCTGCTACCGCGCTGGGGCAGGTGCTGCCGGCCCGGCCGGTGGGCGGCCAGCGCAATGGCACGCAGGAAGGCCCGTTCCGCCCGCAGGTTTCCCCGGAAGGCGCCCGCCACCCGGTGACCGAAGGGCTGACCGGCGCCAACCCCGATGCCACCACCGCCGCCAGCTGGGGCCGTTGGTACCGGAGCATCCGTGCCGAGCCACGCGGTGGCGTGACCGTGATGCAGACGCCCGATGGCGCCCCCCTGCTGCAACTGGACCGCGTGGGCGAAGGCCGCGTGGCGCTGCTGCTGAGCGACCAGATCTGGCTGTGGAGCCGTGGCCATGACGGCGGCGGTCCGCAGGCCGAGTTGCTGCGCCGCGCCGCTCATTGGCTGATGAAGGAGCCGGAGCTGGAGGAGGAGGATATCTCCGCCCGTATTGAGCTGGGCCGGCTGCACGTGGCCCGCCGCA
>CANFIE010000275.1 GCA_947446625.1 Acetobacteraceae bacterium
TCAGCGTCATGCTGCGGGGCACCGCCTTGTTGCGGTCCTCGGCCATGATGGAGACGGCAGCGAGCACGGCGGCGACAGGCTGGCAGACCGCCAGGATATGGCCGCCGGGGCCGATGGTTTCCATGAAGCCGATGATGGTGTCGATGAACTCATCAACGCCGAAGCGGCCGGCGGAAAGCGGGACGTCGCGGGCGTTGTGCCAATCCGTGATGTAAACGTCGTTGTCGGGCAGCAGCACCTGCACCGTGCCGCGCAGCAGGGTGGCGAAATGGCCCGACATGGGGGCCACCACCAGCACGCGGGGCTGCTTGATGGCGGTATCCTTGGCGAAGTGCAGCAGGCTGCCGAAGGCGCCGGCCTTGGTGACTTCCTCGCGCACGGCCACAACCTCATTCCCCACGCGCACGCTGGGAATGCCGAAGGGCGGGCGGGCCTGGGTGACGCCGGAATGGGCGAAAACCTCCAGCATCGCGCGGGTTTGCCGCAGGCCGGCGAAGGCGGGGTGGGATACGTCGAACCCGCGCAGCATGCCGCTGGCACCGCGCGCCCAGCGGCGCATCGGGTTCATCATGTCCTGCCGGGCCTGCCAAAGGTGGTACATCATTGCGGCTGAGGTGTTCCGTTCGACCCTGATTTCCGCATGGTGCCTGTATTGGCGTATTTCGCAACTGCGAAGACGCTGTTAGCCTCAGCTTCTTGGCGATGCAGGAGAGTTGGGGATGCCAGCAGGCACGGTCTTGCGGATCAGCAGCAGGAATTATTCCTCCTGGTCGTTGCGCGGGTTTCTGCTGGCGCGGCTTTCGGGCCTGCCCTTCACGGTGCAGGTGGTCTCGCCCGATGACCCGGCGACGCGGGCCGAATTGCTGATGCAATCCTCCTCCATCCGGGTGCCCAGCCTGGTGCATGACGGCGTGGAGGTTTGGGACACCACGGCGATTGCCGAGTTCCTGAACGAGCTGAAGCCCAAGGCCGGCATGCTGCCCGCCGACCGGATTGCCCGGGCGCGCTGCCGCTCGATAGCCGGGGAGATGCATGCGGGCTTCCATGCGCTGCGGTCCTCCTTGCCGATGAACCTGCGGGCGCATCACTCGAACTTCACGGTATGGTCCGCGGCGCGGCAGGATATTGAGCGGATTACCCAAACCTGGCGCGACTGCCTGGCGCAATGGGGCGGGCCGTGGCTGTTTGGCGCCAAGCCGAGCGTGGCGGATGCCTTCTACGCCCCGGTGGTGACGCGCTTCCGCACCTATGACGTGAAGCTGGACGCGGTGTGCGAAGCCTACGCCAAGCAGGTGCTGGCCTGGCCGGACATGGTGGAATGGGCCGCCGATGCCGAGGCCGAGATGCACGACAAGATTGAGGAACTGGAGCTGGACGCGGAGTTCTAAGCCGCTCTCAAGGGCTGAAGCCCGGGCGAGCTTCAGCTCCCGCGTCCGCTCGCAGAACTATCTCCAGGGGGTGGGGGCGGGCACCGCGCAGGGGCCCTCCACCGGCTCGGTGCCGAAATCGGCCGGGCCGACCACTTCCAGGTATTCCATGTCGGCCGAGTAGTCGAACAGGTAGTGGGTGATGCCGGGGCGCTGGTGGACGCAGTCTCCGGCCGCCACCAGGGTTTCCTTGTCCTCGTACATGAACTTGGCCCAGCCCTTGGTCATCAGCACCATGTGCCATTCATTGATGTGGCGGTGCCAGCCGGTGCCGTGCTCGGGCGGACGCTCGGGGTTGGCTTTCACCAACTGGGCGATGACGCGGCCGCCGGTGGCGGCTTCCATGCCGAGGTCGCGGTATAGGAAGAAGTCGCGCAGGCCATCGGCGCGCCAGGGCGTGTCGCCCGGCTTCACATGGGAAAACAGCGAGGTGACGGGCTTGTCGAGCATGGCAAGGCTTCCCTGGGAGATGCGTGCGGCAGTGCCGCCGCGATGGCTGCGGAGGCCGGTGAGCAGCGCTCTCCCTGGGGTAAAGGCATCCCACCGTGGCATGCTGTGCTGCATTGCAGCAACGCAATTCGGCGCATGGCGGGTATTTGCTGCAGCTGCGTTGGTTTCGCTTCAATTTCGCCGCAGGACAGGGGCAGAAGCTAGGCATGTCCTTGCCCCGCGCCTTCACGCCCCTGCGTCATGCCACCTTCCGCATGCTCTGGATTGCCACCCTGGCCAGCAATATCGGCCTGTGGATCCAGAACACCGGCGCCGGCTGGTTGATGACCATTCTGAACCCGGACCCGATGATGGTGAGCCTGGTGCAGGCGGCCAGCATGCTGCCGGTGTTTCTGCTGGCGCTGCCGGCAGGCGCCCTGGCCGATATCATCGACCGGCGTATATTCCTGATTGGGGCGCAGGCGTGGATTTTGGCGTCCTCGCTGCTGCTGGCGCTGCTGACCGCCACCGACAGCCTGAGCCCCTGGGGCCTGCTGGCACTGACCTTTGCCATTGGCGCGGGCAACGCCATGAACTTCCCCGCCTGGGCCGCCACCACGCCGGAGCTGTTGCCGAAGGAAGACCTGGTTGGCGCCATTGCGCTGAACGGCATCAGCTTCAACATCGCCCGGGCGGTTGGGCCGGCGGTGGGTGGCTTTGCCATTGCCTTTGCCGGGCCGGAAGCGGCCTTTGTGCTGAATGCCGTATGCTTCCTGTGGCTGATTGTGGTGCTGGTGGTGTGGAAGCCGGAAGCGCGGCACCAGCGGATGCCGCCGGAGCATCTGGTTTCCGCCATGCGGGCCGGGCTGCGCTTTGTGCGCGCCACGCCGGCCATGCATGCAGCCATTCTGCGCAGCTGCGTGTTCTTCCTGTTCACCGCCGCCATCTGGGGGCTGATGCCGCTATTCGTGCGGCAGCAATTGGGGCTGGGGCCGGAAGCCTTTGGCCTGATGCTGGCCGCCATGGGCTGCGGCGCCGTGGCCGCCGGCTTTGGCCTGCCGCTGGCGCGGGCACGGTTTTCGCGCGACCAATTGGTGTTTGGTGCCTCGCTGCTGGCGGCGGCGGGCATGGGGATTTTGGCGGTTTCGCACCATTGGGCGCCGGCCATCTTCGGCATGGTGATGTTTGGCGCGGCATGGATTTGCGCCGGGGCCACGCTTTCCACCGCGGCGCAGTTGGCCTGCCCTTCCTGGGTGCGGGCGCGGGCGATTGCGATCTACCAGCTGTGCTTCTTCGGGGCCATGGCGCTCGGCTCGGCCTTTGCCGGCTGGCTGGGCGGCAAGTTTGGCGTGGCGCCGGGGTTGGGCGTGCTGGCGGCTGGCTCGGCGGTCAGCGCGCTGCTGGTGCGGGGCTGGCATCTGGACCATGGCGCGCCCTCGGGCGGGGTGCAGATGGCGCCGGATGCGCCGCCCATTCCCAAGCCGGCAGCGGCGGCGGCCGAATTGCGCGGCCTGCTGCATGAAAATGCCAACCGCGTGCTGGAGGTGGTGCGCTACCGCATAGACCCGGCGCGGCGCGACGAGTTTCTGGCCTGCATGAAGGATGTGCGGCTGGTGCGGCTGCGCGGCGGCGCCATGCTGTGGCGGCTATACGAGGATGTGGCCAACCCCGACCTGTATGCCGAGCTATGGGCGGTGGAGACCTGGACCGAACATTTGCGCGAACAGGGCCGGCAGACGCCGGAGGACCGCGCCGCGCTGGCGGCGGCGGCGGCGTTTCAGCAGGCTGGCGCCCCCGAGGCAGCACGCTATGTGAACGTGCTGCATTGATGAGCGCGGGAGGCTACAGTACCCCGCTGCGCAGCCAGCCGGCGGTGGGGTAGCTGAGGCAGTTATAGTCGGTGGCGGGCTTGCCGGCGGCGTAGCTGGGGTGAAACCAGGCGCCCTCGTCGCGGTGCTTCAGTTCCGCCAGCCGCAGGAGGCAGGCCCGCACCTGCTGGGCCGCCATGATGAGTTCGGCCGCCGAGTAGTAATTGTCGAACATCCAATGCGGCGCCGACATGCGCATGGCGTCCTTGGCCGAGAGCAGGACTTCCTCGGCCTCGGCCCGCTGACCGCGATGCCAGAGCGCATTGCCGAGCAGGAAGATGGAGCGCAGGTGGTTGGGCAGTTGCTGCGCCGGGCCGCCCGGAATGGCCAGGTTTTCCCGCCGGCGGTAGATTTCCCACAGGTATTCAATGGCTTCGTCGCTGTAGGGGTCTCCGCTGGCCACCTTGATGTAGTGGCAGATATCGGCCAGCGAGATGTACCACTTGTATTCCGGCAGCCGGGTGAAGCCGGCCAGGTGTTGCAGCAGCGGCGCAGCGTCGCGCAACACCTGCTCGCCAGCCTCGGAGGCGGCCTGGTTGTTCTCCAGCAGGCGGTAGGCCATGACGATCAGCGCCGAGGCGCGCAGCACCGGGTCTGGCACCGCGTCAAAGAATTGGCGGGCGTGGAAGGCCAGGGCTTCCTTGTCCAGCAGGCGGCGCGACGGGGCCTGGATGCATTGGAAATACTGGGCGCGGTCCGTGTAGTTGAACACGAAGCCTTCCTGGCGCGGCGCAAAGCCCAGGCGAATGGCGGTATTGGCCGAGGAGACGAGGAATACCTCCACCTTCTTCGGCTGCGGCAGGGCCGGGGGCCAGGGGATTTTGCCGATGCATTCAAACCGGCGGAAATGCGCCAGTTCCGCCGGGGCATCGGCCGGTTGCGGGCGTTCCTTGGCGCCGCCCACCCGCAGCACGGTGCCATCCACCACCGCCGCGAAGGCGAAGGGGCCGGGGAAATCATCCACCGGGTTGAACCAGCCGGTGATGAAGGGCTTGCCCTCGCGGATGGCGTTGAGGTCGATGAGCCCGGTGGCCGCGCTGGGCTGGGCGTGAATGGCTTTTCCGGCCAGTTCAAACAGCATGGGAAGTCTCCGTCAGTACTGCGGCCAAGTGCCGGTGCATTGCTGGGGGGCGGCGTGCGGCAGGCTCAGTCTCGCAGGCTTTGGCGCATGGAATCGCGCAGCGGCTGGGTGAGGTAGGAGGCCAGGGTGCGACGGTCGCCCAGGATGTAGTTCTCGGTGGGCATGCCGGCATGCAGGTGCACGCTGGGCAGGTCGGCCAGTTCGGCCTGCTCCATTTCCAGCCGCACGGTGAAGTAGGGCGCCTGGCCGGGTTCGCTCACCTGGTCGGCGGCAACATAGATGACCCGGCCGGCGATGAGCGGCACCACGCGGGCGCGATACGCGCTGAGCCGGACATTGGCGCGCTGGCCGACCACCACCTGTTCGATATCGGTAACCTGGACCTTGGCTTCCACCACCAGGCGGTCATTCGTCGGCACCAGTTCCATCACCGGGGCGCCGGCGCCAATGGTGCTGCCGGGGGAGAAGAACTGGATATTGGTGACCACGCCTTCCTCCTGCGCGGTCACGTCGCGGCGGCTCAACACGTCCTGGGTGGAGCGCAGGAGCTGCTCGGCCTGGGCCACCTCGGCGGCCACGGCCTGCATTTCCTTCGCGGTGTCCTGCTGGCGGTTGAGGCGCAGCGTGGCCAGCGTGGCCTGGGCCTGGGCAATGGATTGCAGGGTCTGCGCTTCCTGGGCGCGCAGGCCGGCAAGGTTGCTCTGGCTGGAGGCTTCGCTCTCCTGCAATTCCAGCACGCGGAAGCGCGAGCCGACGCCGGTGCGGGCCAATTCGCCAAAGCCGCGCAGACGTTCCTGCACCGCGGCCAATTGCCGCTCGGCGGCGCGGCGCTGGAAGGGGAAGCCGGCGGCGGTGGCGCTCAGGGCGTCGATCTGGCGTTCCTGCACGCGAACGGCGCCGTCA
>CANFIE010000276.1 GCA_947446625.1 Acetobacteraceae bacterium
CCCGCCCGATCTGCCGCAGGATAACAAGTTCATGGACGCCTCCACCCTCGCCCCCCGCATCACCGCCCTGTGGGAGCGGCGCGACAGCCTCACCTCCGGCACCCGGGGCGAGGACCGCCAGATGGTTGAAGCCGCGCTGGAAATGCTGGATTCCGGCAAGGCCCGCGTGGCCGAGAAGGACGCCAGCGGCACCTGGCAGGTGAACCAATGGCTGAAGCAGGCCGTGCTGATGAGCTTCCGCCTGACCGACAGCGCCCCCATGGCCACCGCCGCCGGCGCGTTTGACAAGGTGCCGCTGAAGTTCGCCGACTGGGGTGAGAACCGCTTCAAGGAAGCCGGCTTCCGCGCCGTCCCCGGCGCCGTGGTCCGCAAGAGCGCCTATATCGCCCCCGGCGTGGTGCTGATGCCCAGCTTCGTGAACCTGGGCGCCTATGTGGACCGCAACACCATGGTCGACACCTGGGCCACCGTCGGCAGCTGCGCCCAAATCGGCAAGAACTGCCATTTGTCGGGCGGCGTCGGCATCGGCGGCGTGCTGGAGCCGTTGCAGGCCAACCCGGTGATCATCGAAGACGATTGCTTCATCGGCGCCCGCAGCGAAGTGGCTGAGGGCGTGGTGGTCGAGCGCGGCGCCGTGCTCTCCATGGGTGTGTTCCTGGGCGCCTCCACCAAGATCATCGACCGCGCCACCGGCCAGATCCATATCGGCCGCGTGCCGGCCTATTCCGTGGTGGTGCCTGGCACCATCGCCGGCCGGCCGCTGCCCGATGGTACCCCCGGCCCCGGCCTGTACTGCGCCGTGATCGTGAAGATCGTGGACGAGCAGACCCGCGCCAAGACCAGCATCAACGAGCTGCTGCGCGACTGATGTCCTCTAATACGCCCACCGACCCCTTGCCGCTGGCGCAGGCACTGATCCGCTGCGCCAGCGTCACCCCGGCCGATGACGGCGCGCTGGGCGTGCTGGAGGCGGCGTTGGCGCCGCTTGGCTTCACCCTGCACCGCATGCGGTTCGGAGAGGTGGAAAACCTCTTCGCCCGCCGTGGCACCGGCGCGCCGCATTTCTGCTACGCCGGCCATACCGATGTGGTGCCGCCCGGCACCGAAGGCTGGCAGGGCAGCCCCTTCGCCGCCGAGGTGCGCGACGGCGTGCTCTACGGCCGCGGCGCCTGCGACATGAAGGGCGGCATCGCCGCCTTCGTGGCGGGCATGAGCGATTTTGTTGCTGCCAACCCGCGGCATGAAGGCAGCATCAGCCTGCTGATCACCGGCGACGAGGAAGGCCCCAGCGTGGACGGCACCAGGAAGGTGCTGGAATGGATGCAGGCCAACAACCACATCCCCGACATGGCCCTGGTGGGCGAGCCGACCAGCAAGGTGACGCTGGGCGACACCTTGAAGATCGGCCGGCGCGGCAGCATGACCGCCTACATCACCCTGCACGGCACCCAGGGCCACAGCGCCTACCCGCAGCGCGCCGACAACCCCATCCACCGCCTGGTGCGCGTGCTGCATCGGCTGACAACCAACCCGCTGGACCAAGGCAGCGACTGGTTCGAGGCCACCACCCTGCAAGTGACCGGGCTGGATGTTGGCAACACCGCCAACAACGTCATCCCGCCCGCCGCGCGTTGCATGATCAACATCCGCTTCAATGATCTCCACACCAGCGCCAGCATCACCGAACACCTGCACGCCGCCCTGCGCGCCGAGGATGCGCGCTACGACATGCGCATCAGCGTCTCGGGCGAAAGCTTCGTGACCAAGCCCGGCGCCTATGTGGATGCGCTGAAGCGCGCCGTGGCCGAGCAGACCGGGGTGGAACCGCAGCTGGATACCGGCGGCGGTACCTCTGACGCGCGCTTCATCACCAATTACTGCCCGGTGGTGGAGTTGGGCGGCGTTGGCACCACCATGCACCAGGTGAACGAAGCCGTGCCGGTGGCCGAGCTGCGCGCCCTGGCCGGGCTGTATCGCGGCGTGCTTGAGCAGGTGTTCCGCTGAGCGACCCCGCCCCCGCACCCGCGCCCAAGCCCAAGCCCTTGGGGCCGCCGCCGCTCGGCATGGTCATTCGTGCCGGGCTGCGCGGCGCCTTCATGCTGGCGCGCGGCCGGTCCGAAGGGCTGATGCTGATTGAGGAAAGCCCGGCCGGTGCCGGGCGCAGCTTCTGGGCTGGGGCGCTGTGCGTGCCGGTTTTCGTGCTGCTGCGGCTGCTTTCGTGGTGGATGGGCGCCACGCCCCGCGCCGGCATTCCATTTTCGCTGCTGGCCGGCCTGGTGGCCGAGATTGCCATCTGGGTGGGTTTTGCCCTGGCCAGCCAGCAACTGGCCATTGCCACGGCGCGCGAAAAGCAGTGGCCGCATTTCCTGGCGGCGTGGAACTGGGGCAATGCCGTGCAGTACACGCTGCTGCTGGGCCTTACCTTGCCCAGCCTGCTGGGCCTGCCGGAGACGCTGGGCTTTGGCCTGGGGCTGGCGGCCTTTGGCTATGCGCTGTGGCTGGAATGGTTCATCGCCAAGGAAGCGCTGCATATTCCCGGAGGCCGGGCGGCGATGTTCGTGGCGCTGGACCTGATCCTCGGCATGTTCATCGGTGGCTTTGTCGGCAAGATTACCGGTTAGAGCCTGATCCGCGCAGGCGGCATCGCCGGAGCGGTGAAGCAGCCTCTCAAACAACGGTCTAAACCCAGTCCGGCTCGGCCTCGTAGCGCACGAAGGCGAAGGTGAGGCCTTCGGGCGGGGCGGTCATGCCGGCCTGGGTGCGGTCGGCGCTTTCCAGCACCCGGCGGGGCCAGGCCACGCCGCGCTTGCCCAGGCCCACATCCACCAGCGTGCCCACCAGGTTGCGCACCTGGTGATGCAGGAAGCTGCGGGCCTCGGCCTCCACAATCACCTCGGCCCCCTGGCGGGAAACCCAGAGCCTATCAAGCGTGCGGAGCGCTGATTTGGCCTGGCAGGCGGCGGCGCGGTAGGCCGAGAAATCATGCTTGCCGAGCAGTTGCTGGGCGGCGGCGTGCATCGCCTCCACGTCCAGCCGCACCGGAATATGCCAGACCCGGCCTTCATCCAGCGCCGGCCGGGCGCGGCGGTTGAGGATGCGGTAGCGGTAGCCGCGATGCACCGCGCTGAAGCGGGCATTCCAGCCTTCCGGCGCCAGGGCGGCGCGCAGCACGGCAACCGGGTGCGGCTTGGTGTGGAAGTTCAAAGCCTCCCGCAGTTTTTCCGGGGCGATGCTGCGGGCCAGGTCCAGCATCACCACCTGGCCCTCGGCATGCACCCCAGCGTCGGTGCGGCCGGCGGCGATGGTGGTGGGGGGCGTGCCGTTGTTCAGCATGGCGGCGGCTTCCTCCAGCACCTGCTGCACCGAGGCACCGTTTTCCTGCCGCTGCCAACCGACGAAGGGCGTGCCGCAATACTCCACCGTCAACGCATACAGCGTCATGCCAGCACCGGGGGCAGGGTGTAGCCGCGCAGCAGGTCTGCCGCCGGCATGGGGCCGCGGCCGGGGCGTTGCAGCCGCAGCAGCCGCAGCGCGCCCGCGCCGGTGGCCACCAGGGCCGGACCGATGACGGTACCGGGCGGGCCGGAACCTGCGGCGGGCTCGGCGGCCAACAGGCGCAGGGTTTCAGTGCCGGCGGTGAAGTAGGTGCCGGGCCAGGGGTTCAGGGCGCGCACCTGCCTGTCCAGCGCATCGGCGGGCTGCGACCAGTCCAGCTTGCCATCCGCCTTGCTGAGCTTGGGGGCGTAGGTGACGCCGGCCTCTGGCTGCGGCGTGGGGCTGGGCGGCGCGGCCAGGGCTTGCAGGATGAGGCTGGCACCGAGCGCCGAGAGCGCGTCATGCAGTTCCGGCGTGGTGGTGCGGGGGCCGATGGGCGTGGCGGCGCCGAGCAGCATGGGGCCGGTATCCAGCCCTTCCTCCATCTGCATGATGGTGATGCCGGATTCGGTGTCTCCCGCCAGGATGGCGGCCTGGATGGGCCCGGCGCCGCGCCAGCGCGGCAGCAGCGAGGCGTGGATGTTCAGGCAACCCAGGCGTGGCGCGCTGAGCATGGCCGGCGGCAGGATGAGGCCATAGGCGGCCACCACCGCCACATCCAGCTTCAGGGCGGCGAAGGCGGCGTGCTGGGCTTCGTCGCGGCGGACCCGTGCGGGGGTGCGCACTTCCAGGCCCAATTCCAGCGCGGCCTGATGCACGGGGCAGGGGGTTTCGCGCTGGCCGCGCCCGGCAGGGCGGGGCGGCTGGGTATAGACGGCGGCGACCTCGTGCCCCGCCGCATGCAGGGCGCGGAGCGCGGGCACCGAGAATTCCGGGCTGCCCATGAAGGCGATGCGCATGGCGGGGGCGTTCCTGTGCGTGGCTGCCGGGCGTAGCGCCGATGCCGGGGCGGGGGCAAGCCGGGGCGAGGTTTCGCCGGGTTTTTGGCGGCGCTGCGGGGAACGGACAAATAGGTGGGGTGTGGGTTGGTAGGGTGCGCTGGGTGCGGCGGCGTGGATTGCTGGGACGGGCCAGGCCAGGACGGTGTTTTGGTGGGCGATGCGGGGATCGGACAAATAGGTGGGATTGGGGTTGGCGGGGTGGTGTTGGGTGCGGCGGTGTGGATGGCCGGGGTGGGCCGGCCATGACGGTGTTTGGGTGGGCGGTGAGGGTTTCGGACAAATAGGCCGGGTTTGGGCTTGGTAGGGTGCGCTGGGTGCGGCGGCGTGGATGGCCAGGACAGGCCCGGCCATGACAGCTCTCACGGGGTGGTGCGGGGAACGGACAAATGGGTGGGAGCGCAGGAGCGGAGGCCGGCCGGGAGGGGCAGGGGGCCGAGGGCGGATGCGGTTGGCAAAGAACAGGAACAAGCAAAGATATAGGAAAATAGTCCACTCTGCAAGCGGCGCGGTTCCGAGTCGGGCGGCGCGGCCCTAGAGCACTATGCGCCCTGATGGGCGCATTTCGTGCTCTATAACTATTTGATACTAGAGCAAGAAATCCGTTCTGATGATTCCATCAGAACGGATATTGCTCTAGAGACTTGGCTTGCGCGGCTGATTCACGCCGCTGGTGATTCCACCGGCGAGGATCAGACGCTAAACAGGCCCACCACCCCCTGCCGGAGACTCCCCCCATGGCTGACCGCCCGACGCCCAAGCTGATGGCTGATCGGCTGATTGTAGCGCTGGATGTACCCAGCGTTGATCAGGCGCGGGCGCTGACCGACCGGCTGGACCCGGTGGTGAATTTCTACAAGATTGGCATGTGGCTGTTTTATGCCCCCGGCGCCGAGCGGCTGATTGACGATCTGATCCGCCGCGGCAAGAAAATATTCCTGGACTGCAAGATGTACGACATCGGCGAGACGGTGAAGCAGGGCGTGGCCCGGGCGACCGACCGCGGCGTGTCGATCATCACCGTGCATGGCGACCCCGAGATCATGCAGGCCGCGGTGGCGGGCAAGGGTGGCTCTGCGGAGACGCGGATTTTCGCCATTTCGGTGCTGACGAGCATGAATGACGCCTCGCTGGCCGCGCTGGGCTACCGGCTGGCGATGAAGGATTTGATCGACCTGCGGGTTAAACTGGCCAGCGAATGCGGCTGTGATGGGGTGATTGCCTCGGCCAGTGATGACCCGAATGGGCTGCGCCAGGTTGCGGGCAATCCACGCCTGCTGGTGGGCACGCCGGGGATAAGGCCGGCGGGTTCGGCGGTGGATGACCATAAGC
>CANFIE010000277.1 GCA_947446625.1 Acetobacteraceae bacterium
CGCCCACGCCCCCACCCCGGCTATTTGTCCGAACCCCGCACCGCCCCCTTTCGCCGCCGCCGGCTTGGTGGCAAGCATCCCGGCCAGCGGTGAAGGAGACCCCCGATGGCGGCTTATGATCTGATCCTGCGCGGCGGCGCCTGCGTGCTGCCCTGGGGCATTGAAACCACCGATGTCGGCGTTCGCGCCGGCCGCATCGCCGCCCTGGGCGACCTGCGGCTGGACAGCGCGGCGCAGGAGATCGACGCCCGTGGCCTGCACGTGCTGCCCGGCCTCATCGACGCCCATGTCCACCTGCGCGACCCCGGTGACCCGGCGGTGGAAAACCTCTCGGACGGCACCAAGGGCGCCATCCTGGGCGGCCTGACCACGGTGTTCGACATGCCGAACACCGCCCCTTCCGTCACCGACAAGCCCCGGCTGGACTGGAAGCGTGACTACATCAACGGCACCGCCTGGTGCGACGTGGGCATGTATGTCGGCGCCAGCATGAACAACATCTCGGAACTCGCCCGGCTTGAGGCCGAGCCGAATGTCTGCGCCATCAAGGTCTTCGCCGGCTCCTCCACCGGAGACCTGTTGATTGCCGACGATGTCAGCCTGGAAGCGGTCATGCTCTCCGGCCATCGCCGCATCTGCTACCATTCCGAGGATGAGTTCCGCCTGCAGGCCCGCAAGCCGGACTTCACCAGCGGCATGCCGCACCGTAACCACGCCATTTGGCGCGACGTGGAATGCGCCTTCCTCGGCACCCGCCGGCTGATGGCCATTGCCCGCAAGACCAACCGCCCGGCGCATATCCTGCACGTCTCCACCGCCGAGGAGCTGGAATACCTGGCCGAGTTCCGCGACATCTGCACCGTGGAAGTGCTGCTGAACCACCTGACCCAGACCGACGAGGCCTATGATCGCCTGGGCGGCTACGCGGTGATGAACCCGCCCATTCGCGACCAGCGCCACATGGATGCCGCCTGGGCTGCCGTGCGCAACGGCACGGTGGATGTGGTCGGCTCCGACCACGCGCCGCACAGCCGCGCCGCCAAGGAACGCCCTTGGCCCGACTGCGCCGCGGGGCTGACCGGCGTGCAGACGATCGTGCCCATCATGCTGGACCATGTGAATGCCGGCCGCCTGCCGCTGACCCGCCTGGTGGACCTGATGTGCGCCGGACCCGCCCGGGTGTACGGCGCGCTGAACAAGGGCCGCCTGGCCACGGGCTATGACGCCGACTTCACCCTGGTGGACATGAAGAAGCAGCGCACCATCGAGGAAAGCTGGATCGTCTCGCCCTGCGGCTGGACCCCCTTTGCCGGCCACCACTGCACCGGCTGGCCGATGATGACGGTGATTCGCGGCCAGGTGGCGATGCGCGAGGACGAGGTGCTGGGCACGCCGCAGGGCAAGGCGGTGCGCTTCGCGCGCTAAGGGGCAAACCCCAGCCGGGGCCAGGGGCGGGATTGCCGCTCGGGTGGCGGCGGGGCCGGCGTGTCGGCCAACCCGCGCTGCGCGGGCAGGGCGGGGGGTGGCTCCTGCCAGCAATCCACCGCCCCCCGGCTGCGGGTACAAAAGGGCGGCGGCGCCGGTGGCGCGGCCGGCGCCAGGCAGTAGGGCAGGCCCTGTTGCAGGTGCAGGGCGGAACAATCCCGCCCGGTGGCACCGCCCAGCAGGGCGTCCGGCAGGGTGGTGCCGCAGCCCGGCAGGGCCAAGTGCAGCAACAATATCAGGGCTAAGTTTGGGCGCATGGCGCCATCTGGCCCGCTTCGGGCTTAACGCCCCCCCAACACAAGGGTATAGGGGCCATTCTGGTCAGGCCTGCGCCCCGCTTGGGGTGGCCCATTCGGGGAATACCGTGTCCGATATTTTCGACGAGGTTGATGAGGAACTCCGCGCAGACCGCGCGCAGCAATTCCTCAAGCGGTACGGCACCTGGATCGCCGGGGCCATGATGCTCGTCGTGCTGGGCGTGGCTGGCCAGCAGGGTTGGCGCTGGTGGGAGAATCGCAAGGCCGCCCAGGCCGCCGAGGCCTTCCTGGCCGCCGGCGCCGCCGCCGCCCTGCCCACCACTGATGCCAAGGTGGCGGCCGAAGCCTTCACCGCCCTGCTGCCGGAAGCGCCGGCCGGCTACCGCACCCTGGCCCGGCTGCGCGCCGCGGCGCTCACCGCCACGGCCGGTGACACCGCCGCCGCCCTGGCGCAGTGGGACGCCCTTTCCAAGGATACCGGCACCGAGGCGCTGTACCGCGACCTCGCCAGCCTGCTCTGGGGCCTGCATGCCCTGGGCACGGTGGAGCCGGCACAGATCGAACAGCGCCTGGCGCCGCTTGCGGTGCCCACCAACCCCTGGCATGCCTCGGTGCAGGAAGTGCGGGCCCTGGCCGCGCTGCAACGGGGCGACCAGGCGGCGGCCCGCCAGGGGCTGCAAGCCCTGGCCAATGACGTGACCGCGCCGCAGGGCGTAAGGGAAAGGGCCGGCCGGCTGCTCGCCGGCCTTGGCGGCTGACCAATCAGGCAAGGACGGAAGATCCCCATGCGCACCTTGAATCGCCGCGCTGCCCTGATGGGCGCCGCTGGTCTGCTCGCCGCCTGCGACACCGTGCGGGACGCCGCCGACTACGTGCTGGAGGACCGCAAGGTTCCCCTGGCCGGAGAGCGCCGGGCGGTGCTGACAGAAGACAAGCCGTTGACGGTGGATGAGGGCGCCAACGCCGCCGTGACGCTGCCAGCCCCCACCCCGCGGGCCGACTGGCTGCAGGTTGGTGGTGGCCTGTCGCATGCTCCGGGCAACCCGGTGCTGGGCGCCCAGTTGGGTGAGGCATGGCGTACCTCGGTGGGCGCCGGTTCCACCTATCGGCGCCGCATGGTGGCGCAGCCGGTCTCGGATGGCCGGACGATCTACGTGGCGGATGCCGAGGGCGAAGTCTCGGCCGTGGACGTGGCCACGGGCCGGCGCGGCTGGCGCTTCGACACCACCCCGAAGGAGGATTCCGACGGCCAGTTGGGCGGTGGTCTGGCCCTGGCCGATGGTGTGCTCTACGCCACCACCGGCCTGGCCGAGGCGATGGCGCTGGACCCCACCAATGGCAGCGTGAAGTGGCGCGTGCGCCTGCCGGCCCCGGCGCGTGGCGCCCCCACGGTGGCGGGCGGTCGCATCTTCGTGCCGACCATCGACAACCATGTGCATGCGCTGAAGACCGCCGATGGCGAGAAGATCTGGTCCTATCGGGGCCAGACCATCGCCGCCATGGCCCTGGGCCTGCCGGCCCCGGCGGTTGAGGGCGATACCGTGGTGCTCGGCCTGGCTTCCGGCGAAGTGGCCGCGGTGCGCGCCACCGATGGCCGTGCCCTGTGGACCGAGGCGCTGGGTTCGGCCCGTGGCACCAGCCTGGCCGAAATCTCGGGCGTTTCCGGCCTGCCGGTCATCGACCGCGGCCGCGTCTTCATCACCGCCCAGGGCGGCAGCACCGTGGCGCTGGACCTGCGCTCGGGCCGCCGGCTGTGGGAGCGTGACGTGCCCAGCCCGGAAACCCCCTGGGTGGTGGGAGACTGGGTTTTCGTGCGCACCAACAACATGGAACTGGTCTGCTTCGGCCGGAATGACGGGCGCATCCGCTGGGTGCGGGCGCTGCCGCGCTGGCGGGATGAGGCACGTAGGCGCGACCCCATCGTGTGGAGCGGCCCGATCGTGGCCGGGGGCCGCATCTTCATCACCGGCAACAATGCCGAGATGCTGGAACTGGCGGCGGCGAATGGCGAGCCGATCAGCCGGTTGCGGCTTTCCGCCCCCACGCTGCTGGCGCCCATGGTGTTCAACAGTACATTGTTCCTGCTGACCGAGGACGCCACCCTGGTGGCCGTGCGCGGCATATAGCGGCAGCCCCGGCCCTGGGAGTTTCTCTCCCTGGGCCGGCTTGCACACAACCAGGGCAGCCCGGCCATGCGTAATGGCTGGGCGCTTTTGCTGGCGCTTTCTGCTAAGTGGCAGAGATGCTTCCTCTCGTTGCCATCCTCGGCCGACCCAATGTCGGCAAATCCACCCTGTTCAACCGCCTGGTTGGCCGCAAAATCGCCATTGTGGACGACACGCCCGGCGTGACCCGCGACCGCAAGGAGGCGGATGCGAATATCGGCGGCCGCCAGGTGCGGCTGGTGGATACCGCCGGGCTGGAGGAGGCCGACCCCGAGACCATCCCCGGCCGCATGCGCGCTTCCAGCGAGGAGGCGCTGCGCCAGGCCAGTTTGGCGATCTTCGTGGTTGATGTCCGCGCCGGGCTGACCGCCTCGGACCGCGCCTTCGCCAAGTGGCTGCGCCGGCAAAAGACCCCGGTGCTGCTGGTGGGCAACAAGGCCGAGGGGCGCGGCGGCGGCAATTTGAGCCTGGAGCTTTACGAACTCGGCCTGGGCGACCCCATCCCGCTCTCCGCCGAGCATGGCGAAGGCATGTCGATTCTGCATGTGGAGGTGGCGCAGGCGCTGCCGCCGGAAGCCGAGCCGGAGCCCGAGCCGGAAGACGAGAATGAGGAAGGCGGCGGCTGGGACCCCAACCGGCCGCTGCGCATTGCCATTGTAGGCCGCCCGAATGCCGGCAAATCCACCCTGCTGAACGCGCTGCTGGGCGAGGACCGGATGATCACCGGGCCGGAGCCGGGGCTGACGCGTGACGCGGTGGCGGTGGAATGGCGCGACCATACCGGCGGGCTGGTGCGGCTGGTGGACACGGCGGGCATGCGCAAGAAGGCCCGGGTGGAGCAGAAGCTGGAAGTGATGAGCGTGGGCGCCAGCATCGCCGCGCTGAAGGAAGCCGAGGTTTGCATTCTGGTGGTGGATGCGCTGCTGGGCATGGACGAGCAGGATTTGCGCATTGCCCGCCTGGCCGAGCGTGAAGGCCGCGCCGTGGTGATTGCACTGAACAAGTGGGACGCGGTGGATGACCGCGCTGCTGCCGGCCGGGCGGTGGGCGATACGCTGATGGCCTCGCTGGCGCAGATGCGCGGCATTTCGGTGGTGCCGCTTTCGGCCGCCACCGGCCGCGGCGTGGAAAAGCTGATGCCGATGGTGCGGCATGTGTATTCGCTGTGGAATCGCCGGGTGCCGACCGGCGAGTTGAACCGCTGGTTCGAGCATGCACGCGACAAGCATCCGCCGCCGTTGGTGGAGGGCAAGCGGATCAAGCTGCGCTACGCCACCATGCCCAAGGCGCGGCCGCCGACCATTGCGGTGTTCGGCACCCGGGCGGAGATGATGCCGGAGGATTGGCGGCGGTACTTGGTGAACAGCTTCCGCGAGCAGTTCACCATGCCGGGGGTGCCGGTGCGGGTGAATTTCCGTGGCACCAGCAACCCGTATGAAGACGAGGACTGAGTTTGGGCGCGGGAACCGCCCAGGGGGCGTTTCCGCCTAAGCCGATCAGGCTTTTTTATTTGAGAGACTGATTCACGGCCTGCGGCGTTTCCGCCTGGGCCGATCAGGCTCTAGCATGTGGCGTTGCCGAGGAGCGCCGCATGAACGACCTGATTCGCCTGACCGCCACCGAGGCGACGCAACTGCTGGCCCAGGGGAAGGTTTCCCCGCTGGAGTTGGTGGAGGCCGCCGCCGCGCGCATCGCGCTGGTGGAGCCGCTGGTGAACGCGCTGCCGACGCTGTGCCTGGACCGCGCCCGCGACCACGCGAAGGCGCTGATGGCCGGGCAGCGGCGCGAGGCCG
>CANFIE010000278.1 GCA_947446625.1 Acetobacteraceae bacterium
AGGCGCCCAGGCTGGCCAAAGCCGGGCCTTCCGGCAAGGCCAGGAAATCACCCCCCGCCCCCCGGCCTTGGCGCCACAAAACGCCAGTATAATTGCGAGGGAAAATTATCTAAAATTATGGCTTCTCAATATACATCACTTTGTGTCATAAAATGCGACACTCTACGAACGAGCAAAACTGCCGCTCCGATGCAACCCTGGTGCGATGCGCCGAGGCCAGGGGCGGGCAAGGAGATTACGCCATGGCGCACCATCACAGCCGCTGGCCGTGTCGCATCCTCAGCCTGGTGTTGCTGCTGGCGGGGCTGAGCATCACCTTGCCTGCCGCCCGCGCCAATACCCTGGCGGAACTGGGCTTCCCCGAGGGCTTCACCCTCACCGGGCCGCGCGCCGAGGTCACCGCCTATTTCCCGCTGCCCAGCAACCCCAGCCGCACCGAGCTGGTGCTCGACATCGTGCCCTCGCCGATGCTCGACGCCTATTCCTCAGTGGTGGTCTATGTCGGAGAAACCCCGATCGCCGCCCTGCCGATGAAGGATGGCCCGCGCGTCGAGCGCATCGCCATTCCCCCGGCGCTGACCCGTGGCGAGTTCCTCCAGGTCCGCTTCGTGGCAGACCAGGCGCTGCGCCGCGACGACCTGTGCTTCACCAACGACAGCCCGGGCGTCTTCACCCTGATTGCCGCCACCAGCCGGCTTGATACCGGCGCCGAGGGCACCGAGGGCGTGGGCACGGTATGGCGCCGGCTGGCCGGGCGCGTGCCCATGGCGCTGCCCGCGCCGCCCACCATGGCAGACCTGGAAGCCGCCGTTACCCTGGCCACCGCGCTGTATGGCCGTGGCGCCGAACCGGTGATGGTCGGCCCGAATGACCCGGCGGCGCTGATCCGCATTGGCCGCGCCCAGACCCCGCTGGCGCTGGAACCCATTGCCGGCGCCCCGCCCGGCACCGTGCGCCTGCGCGTGGCCGATACCGCCGCCGCCCGCGCCCTGGTGGCCGCCGCTCCCATCATGCGCGGCATGGCCAGCGCCAACGCCCAGGGTGAGCCGACTTCGGTGGCGCAAACCGGCAACCTGGCCAGTGTCAGCTTTGGCGAGTTGGGCGTGCGCCCGCCCCAGGTCGCGATCTTCACCAGCGGCAACCTGATCTTTGAACTCCCCTTCGACCGCCTGCCCTCGGACCGCCACCCGGTGGCGCTTGAATTGTTCGGCCGCGGCCCCTTCACCCCGAATGACGAGGCCATGGCCGTCTCGCTCTCGGTCGGTGGCCGCCTGCTCTGGACCAACACCTATCGCGGCGCGGTGGAGCTTGACGGCGTGCGCGTGCCGCTGCCGGCCGACCTGCTGCGCCACCGCATGACGGTGATGCTCCGCCTGTCGCGCCTGGGCGCGCACCGTGCCTGCGGCAATGACGATTCGCTGCCCTTCCAATTGCGCGAAACCAGCCGGGTGGAACTGGCCGAGGGCTATGCCGAGGTGAAGGATTTCGGCGGCTTCGCGGTGAACGGCGAACGCCCCGCCCTGGTCCGGGTGGATGTGCCCCCGGGCGAGGCCGTGGCCGCCGTGCCACTGCTGGCCCGGCTGCTGGTAGGCGCCGCCGCCCGGCCCCAGGCCATCGAGCTCAATGGCAATGCCGCGTTGAACCGCCCCTTCATCCTGCTCTCCCGCACCGCGCTGCCCGACATCGCCGGCAACGGCATCATCCGGCCCGACCTGGGCCGCGTGATCCTGGACGACCAGCGCAACGGCGCCCGGGTGGAAGTGGCCCCGGCGGCCGGGCTCACCGTGGTGCAGTTGGTGGCTGCCGGCAGCGTGCCGGGCCTTTGGGTCTCGCCGGGCGCCGAGCCCAGCCTGGCCCGCCCCGCCGCCCTCACCCTGGGCAATGTGGCGGTGTATGATGGCCAGGTCCGCCCGGTGGTGTTCGACACCCGGCGCGCCCAGGTCATCGTCGAGGAAACCCGCTTCCGTGGCGAGGTCAACCTGCTCGACCGTTGGCGCAACGAGCTGTTCCTGCTCGCCTGGGTGCTCATCATCACCCTAGCGGTGGTGGCGGTGGTGCGGCTGCGGCGGCGCGGGGGCTAGGCCGCCCCATGGCCGAGGCCGCGGCGCAGGAGGATGCCGTCCTCGCCCTGCTGCAACAGCAGGGCCTGCTGGACCACGCCACGCTGGAACGCGCCCAGGCCCAGGCCCGCGCCTGGGCCATGACGGTGCAGGATACGCTGATGGCCGACGGCGCCATCAGCCCCAAAGCCTGGGCCAAGGCGGTGGCCGAGGCCAGCGGGCTGCCCCTGGCCGACATGGTGAAGCACCCCGCCGACCCCACCCTGCTGGACCCGCTGGACCGCGACTTCTACCTGGCCCAGGGCGTGGTGCCCTGGCGCCGAGACGCTGATGGCACGCTGGTGCTGGCCTGCATTCGCCCGCGCACGCCCGAACTGCTGGCCTGGGCCGAACGCCGCTTTCCCGGCCAGCCCATCGCCTGGGCCGCCACCGCGAAATTCGACATCCTCTGGACCCTGCAGCAGGTCTTCGACCACCTGGCCGACCTGGCGGCGCGTGAGGCGCTGTTCCTCCGCACGCCCGAGCTTTCGGCCAAAATGGTGTTCACCGTGCCGCAGGTGATCTTCGCCGCCGGCATGGTCTCGGTGCTGCTGCTGGGGCTGTGGGTGGCGCCCATCACCACGCTGGTCGCCTGCTCCACCTTCATCACCAGCTTCTACCTGCTCAGCTTCGGCTTCCGCTTCCTGCTCACCTGGGTGGGCGCGGGGCATGAGGTCGACATCTCGGTGACCGATGCCGAAATTGCCGCGCTGAACCCTGAGGAGTTGCCGACCTATACGGTGCTGGTGCCCATGTACAAGGAGAAGGAGGTGCTGCCGATTCTGGTGCACTCCATTCGCCGCATGGACTACCCGCGCGCCAAGCTGGACGTGAAGCTGGTGCTGGAAGCCGATGACATCGAGACCATCGAGGCAGCGAAGGAACTGCACGCCGAGGGCATCTTCGAGATCATCCGCGTGCCGAAAAGCCACCCGAAGACCAAGCCCAAGGCCTGCAACTACGCGCTGCACTTCGCCCGTGGCGAGCTGTGCGTGGTGTTTGATGCCGAGGACATGCCCGAGCCGGACCAGTTGAAGAAGGCCGTGGCGCTGTTCAACCGCAGCCCGCCGGAAGTGGTCTGCGTGCAGGCCCGGCTGAACTACTTCAACCGGCAGGAAAACTTCCTCACCCGCATGTTCACGCTGGAATACAGCAATTGGTTCGACTACCTGCTGCCCGGCCTGCATGTGCTGCGCGTGCCCATTCCGCTGGGCGGCACCAGCAACCATTTCCGCACCCAAATCCTGCGCGACCTTGGCGCCTGGGACCCCTACAATGTCACCGAGGATGCCGACCTTGGCGTGCGGCTGACCCAGGCGGGGTATGAGGTGGCGGTGGTGAACTCCACCACCTTCGAGGAAGCCAACGGCGTGCTGCCCAGCTGGATCAACCAGCGCAGCCGCTGGATCAAGGGCTACATGCAGACCTGGCTGGTGCATATGCGCAACCCGGTGCGGCTGTACCGCCGGCTGGGTGGTGTGGGCTTCTGGGGCTTCCACTTCTTCGTCGGCTTCCCGGTGCTCACGGCGCTGCTCAACCCGGTGCTCTGGCTCACCACCGTGGCCACGCTCATCTGGGGTTCGGCGGCGGTGGATGTGTTCTTCCCGCCCCCGGTCATCTACCTGGCCATTTTCAACCTGGTGGTTGGCAACGCCATGTACGTCTACCTCACCATGGTGGCGGCGGCGAAGCGCGGCTGGTTCATGCTCATGCCCTGGGCGTTGCTGGCGCCGGCCTATTGGGTGCTGCACTCGGTGGCGGCCTACAAGGCGTTCTGGCAATTGCTGCTGCGCCCGCACTACTGGGAAAAGACCCAGCACGGCACCTCCACCGCCACCCAGGCAGCGCTGGCCGCCATCGCCACCCCCAGCGGCGCCCGATGAGCGCACCCAGCGTCTCGGCCGAATACACCGACCGCGACCCCGGCCACGGCCTGGGCGCGGTGCTGGTCGGCTGCCTCGGCACCGCCTGGTACGCGCTGGTGGCAGACCGCCTGTTTGCTTCCGGCCACCTGAACACCCTGCTGGAACGGGTCTGGCGCGTCTCCGACGACCCCGCCGCCATGGCCGGGCAATGGCTCACCGCCTGGCTGCTCGCCCTCACCCGCCGCCTGCCGGAAGCCGGGCCGCAATCCCTGGTACTGCTTACCGTGCTGGCCGGCGGCTTCACCCTGGGCACCTTCTACTGGCGGCTGCGCCGGGTGCGCTGGAGCCTGCCACTGGCGCTCTTCGCCACCATGCTGTTGGCGCTGCATCCGGCCACGCTCATTCTGGCCACCACCGGGCAAACCCTGCTGCTCTCGGTGCTGCTGGTCGGCATCGTCGCCCTCGCGCTCGACCGCGCTTCCACCATTGGCGACGCGCAATCCCTCATGGCGCTGGGCCTGGCCCTGGCCGCGCTGGTGCTGACAGCACCCGACGCCATCTACATTGCCCTGCCCATCATGGCGCTGCTGCCCTTCTGCCTGCATGACGTGCGCGACAGTGGCAGCGCCGTGGCGCTGTTCCTGCTCACGCTGTTTCCGGCGGTGGTGGCGGTGGGCGCCATTCTGCTGGCCGCCGCCACCTTTGGCGAAGCCCCCACCTACGCGCTCAACCGCTGGGTGGCGCCCATGCACGGCCTGGTGGAAGCCGCCAGCACGCCCTGGCTGGTGCGCCATGGCGGGCATTTCTTCTGGCCCTTCCTGGCGTTGCTGCCGCTATGCGCCTTGGCCATGCCGCCCATGGCGCTGCCCTTCATCTCGCTGCTGCTGCGGCCCGAGGAACGCGCCCGCCCCGTTACCGCCCTGCTGGCGCTGCTGGGCGGGCCCATTGCCGGCGCCGGCGCCGCACTGTTCTGGCATGAATCCGGGCCATTGCCGGCCATCGGCATCACCATGGCCGCCGTTGTGGCCTGGACCACCAGCCGCCGCCTGCAACCAGCCGAAAGCCTGCTCTGGCTGGTCTGGCTGGCCATTGGCACCACGCTGTGCTGGCTCACCCTATGGATCTGGGATGAGCCGGGCATGCTGGCCTGGCGTCGCGCCCTGGCGCTGTAGGCGCTGGTCCCAATGCTGGCCCGGCGCTTGCAGAAGCCCTGCCGGCCCGCAAGGATATCGCCCATGCATCGTCTGCTCTGCCTCGTCCTCGCCACGCTGGCTCTGGCCGCCCCGGCCCGCGCCTTCCCAGACCATCCGCTGACCATGGTGGTGCCCTATGCCGCCGGCGGTTCCGCCGATGTGCTGGCCCGGGTCATCGCGCCCGAAATGGCGGCCATGCTCGGCCAGCCCGTGGTGGTGGAACTGCGCCCCGGCGCCGGCGGCAATGTCGGCGCCCAGCATGTCGCCACCAGCGCCCGGCCCGACGGCCATACCTTCCTGCTCGGCTCGGTCTCGCTGGCCACCGGACCGGCCATTTCCACCCTCAGCTTCGACCCGATGCGCGACCTGGTGCCGCTGGGCGGCATTGGCACCGTGCCCAACCTGCTGGTGGTCGCGCCACAATCCCCCTTCCTCAGCCTGGCGGATCTGCTGGCGGCGGCGCGGGCGCGGCCCGGCAGCGTCAGCTACGGCTCCTCGGGCCTGGCCACCGGCAGCC
>CANFIE010000279.1 GCA_947446625.1 Acetobacteraceae bacterium
ATTCCCCGGGTGATGATCCGCACGCCGTGGCCGGCGCGGGCGGGCGCAATCTGCTGTGCTTTTCGGCTCTGGTCAAAAGCCCGGGAAGCCCCCAGGCTGGCCCGAAAGGAGAGGAAGCGCATGGCGGCATATTGGCCCCCGAACCTGCCCCGCGAATTGCCGCCAGTGGAGGCCACGCTGGCGCATAACCTGCGCGTTGCCGTGGCGCGGTTTGGCACCAGGCCAGCCATTGGCTTCTTCGGGCGGGAACTCACCTGGCGCGCCTTCAACACCCAGGTGGAGGCCTTTGCCGGCTGGCTGCGCGGCCCCGCCGGGCTGCACCGCGGCGACCGCGTGGCGCTGTATGCGCAGAACTCGCCCAACTGGCTGGTGGCCTATTACGGCACCCAGCGCGCCGACTGCGTGGCGGTGCCGGTAAGCCCGATGAGCCGTGTTGGCGAGTTGCGCCATGTGCTGGCCGACAGCGGCGCCCGCGTGCTGGTGGCGGCGCAGGAATTGCTGCCGATAGCGACGGAGGCGGTGCGCGACGACACCCGCGTGGTGGGCTTGGCCTATGCGGATTATCTGCCCGAGGCATCGCCCTTCACGCTGCCGGAATGGCTGCGCGCCCCGGCCCGCGGCAGCAGCGGCGTGACCCCCTGGGCCAGCGTGATGGCCTGCACTCAGGCGGCGCCGGAACCCCTGGCTGGCCCCGACGACCTGGCGCTGCTGCCCTATACCAGCGGCTCCACCGGCATGCCCAAGGGCTGCGAGCATCCGCATCGCACCTTCCAGCACAACATCCAGGGCCTGGCGCTGTGGCACATGATGAGCGCGGGCACGGTCTTCCTCGGCCTGCCGCCGATGTATCATGTCAGCGGCCTGATGCATTGCGTGCACAGCCCGGTCTTCACCGGCGGCATGGTGGTGCCGGTGCCGCGCTGGGACCGCACGCTGGTGGCGCAACTGGTGCGCCATTACGGCGTTTCGCATTTGGGCATCGCCCCCACCGCGGTTATCGACATGCTGGCCAACCCGGATTTCGACGCGGCGGGGCTGGCAACGGTGAAGCGCATTACCAGCGGCGGCGCCACCATGCCGGCGGCGCTGTGGCAACGGCTGAAGGCGGCCTCGGGTATCGAGTTCGTTGAGGCCTATGGCATGACCGAAAGCGCCGCCACCGCGCTGCTGAACCCGATAGAGCGGCCGAAGCCGGAATGCGCCGGCATTCCCTTCTTCAACACCCATGCGCTGGTGGCAGACCCCGTTACCCTGCAACCGCTGCCCGATGGCGAGAGCGGCGAGATTCTGCTCAGCGGCCCGCAGATTTTTCGCGGCTATTGGGGCAAGCCCGCCGATACCGCCGCCGCCTTCACCGAGATTGACGGCCGGCGCTACTATCGCAGCGGCGATATCGGCCGGCGCGATGCGGAAGGCTACTTCTTCATGACCGACCGGCTGAAGCGCATGATCAACGCCTCGGGCTTCAAGGTCTGGCCGGCCGAGGTGGAGGCCAAGCTGTACGAACACCCCAGCGTGCGCGAAGCCTGCGTGATTGGCGCCGCCGACGCGTATCGGGGCGAGACGGTGAAGGCGGTGATTGCGCTGCGCGACGGCGCCGTGCCGGATGATGCCGCGATCATCGCCTGGGCGCGGCAGCAGATGGCAGCCTACAAGGTACCGCGCATCATTGAGTTCGTGGACACCCTGCCGAAATCCCCGGTGGGGAAAATACTGTGGCGAGACCTGCAGGACCGCGAGAAGCAGAAGGAGCAAGAGGCATGAAGGTTACCTGGTTCGGGCATTCCGCCTTCCGGCTGGAATTCGGCAGCAGCGTGGTGCTGATCGACCCTTTCCTCACCGGCAATCCGGTGTTCAACGGCAGCGTGGAACAGGCCAGCGCCGGTGCCACCCACGTACTGCTGACGCATGGCCATGCCGACCACGTTGGCGACACGGTCGCTATCTGCAAGGCCACCGGTGCCAAGCTGGTGACGAACTATGACCTGGCGATGTTCCTGGCCCGCCAGGGGCTGAGCAACCTGGACCCGATGAACAGCGGCGGTGAGACCGATCAGGGTGAATTCACCGTGGCGATGACCATCGCCTTCCACAGCAGCGCCGAGATTGACGCCAATGGCGTCTCGCAATCGCTGGGCCACCCGACCGGGCTGGTGATTTCGCCGAAGAACAGCGCTGAGCCGGTGTTGTACCATGCGGGCGATACCGCGGTGTTCAGCGACATGGCGCTGATCGACGAGTTCTACCGCCCGAAGGTGGCGATTTTGCCGGTGGGAGACCGCTTCACCATGGGGCCGAAGCACGCCGCGCTGGCGGTGAAGCGCTTCCTGCCCAGCGTTGAGACCGCCATTCCCTGCCACTTCGCCACCTTCGGCCTGCTGCTGCCGGATGCCACGGGCTTTCAGGCCGCCATGGCCGGCGCCAAGGCCAAGGTGCTGGTGCCCCAGGTCAACATTCCCTTCACCCTCTGAGGAAACGCCGCCATGGCACGCCTGCCCTATTTGAATCCGGAAGACCTGGCCGAGGATGATCGCCCGCTGCTGAAGCGGATGATTTCGCTGTATCGCTGCGTGGTGCACAGCCCCGGCGCGCTGCGCGCCTTCAGCGGCCTGGGCCAGTATATTCGCTTCAAGGCCAAGATCGACCCGCGCCTGCGCGAGCTTGCCATTCTGCAGGTCGGCTGGTTGGCGAAGTCCGACTATGAATGGTCGCACCATGTGAAGATTGGCTACGACTTTGGCGTGACCGACGCTGATATCGCAGCGCTGATCGCCGACACCGCCGGCCAGCCGACCAGCCTGGATGCACTCACCAAGCTGGTGCTGAAGGGCGCGCGCGAGATCTATGCCGGTGGCATGGCGGCCGAGACCTTCACCGCCTTGCAGGCCCACCTGACCAACGAGCAGATGGTGGACCTGACCGTGACCGCCGCCTTCTACTGCGCCGTGGTGCGTACCCTGGCGACGCTGGCGATTGATGTGGAGCCGGACTACCAGAAGTACCTGGACAAGTACCCCTTCCCGAAATGAAGAAGGGGGTTACTCAAGTTTGATCCCGGCTTCCGTGATGATCTTCCGCCAGAACGCAATCTCGGTGCGGATGAAGGTCATGAAGGCGTCGGGATCAGGCTCGGTGGTCTCCAGCCCCAGCTCGGCATAGCGCGTCTGCAATGTCGGCTGGGCGAAGGCGGCCTTCACCGCCGCCACCGTCTGGCGCACCAGCGGTGCCGGCAGCCCGGCCGGCCCGGCGATGCCGTTCCAGCTATACACCACCGTCTCCGGCAGCCGCTCGATCAGCGCCGGCACGCCCGGCACCAGCGCGTTGCGGCCACGGCCGGTCACGGCGATGATTCGCGTGTCTCCGGCGCGGTGGAAGGGCAGCGCCACATGGATATTCTCGGCCACCACGTCGATGCGCTTGGCCACCAGGTCGGCCCAGCATGGCCCGCTGCCACGATAGGGCACATGGGTCAGCCGCAACCCGCTGCGCGCCTTCAGCACTTCGGTGGTCAAATGCCCGCTGGTGCCGTTGCCGCTGCTGCCGCAGGTCAACTCGCCGCGCTGGGCCAGCAAATCCGCCAGCGTCTTTATCGGGCTGTCGGCATGCACTGAAATCGTCACCGGCTGCTGGCCGATCAGCGCAATGGGGGTGAAATCCGTCAACGGATCAAAGCCCTGGCGCGGAAACAGCGTGGGGTTGGTGCCATGCGTGCCGATGGTGATCTGCCCCAGCGTCGCGCCATCCGGTGCCGCCTTGGCCAGCATCTCGGTGCCGATATTGCCGCCGGCACCGCCGCGATTATCAATCACCAACTGCGGCGCGCCGGGCTGTTCGTTGAACACCGGCACGAACATGCGCGCGATGGTATCGGCGCCGCCAGCGGGCGGGTAGGGCACGATGTAGCGCACCGGCCGATGCGGCCAGGGCGCCTGCGCGGCGGCACCGCGGGCCAGCAACAGCGCCGGCAGGGCCAGCGTGGATCGACGATTCAACATGCCAGGCTCCTCAACACGGTTTCATCGAATACCAGGCCCCAGCCGGGCAATTCCGGCAGCGCCATGGCGCCGTCCTTCACCAGCGGCTTGTTGGCCACCAGCGCGTGGTACAGCGGGTCGCGGCTCGGCTGCATCACTTCCACATGCACGCCATTGCTGGCGCTGGCGGCCAGCATGCCGCCCATCTGCGGTTCCAGATGGCTGCACACCCCCACGCCAAAGCTTTCGGCCAGCACGGCAACCTTGCGCCATTCGGTGGGGCCGCCGCCCCAGGCGGGGTCGTAGTTGCAGTAGTCAATCGCGCCGCTGGCCAGCAGGTCGCGGCAGCCTTCCTTGCTGATCTCGCTTTGCCCGGCGCAAATCGGTATCGGCACGGTCTGCCGCAGCCGTGCCAACTCCTGCTTGTCGTTGTGCCAGCGGCAGGGTTCTTCCAGCCAGAAGATGTCCAACTCCTCCACCAGCCGGGCGAAGCGCAGCGCCTGCTGGTAGCTCCAGCCCTGGTTGGGGTCCGGCATCAGCCGAAAGCCCGGGCCGGCGGCGTCTCGTGCCGCGCGCAGCCGGGCGGCATCGGCTTCCGGCGTCAGCCCGCCTACCTTCACCTTGCAGCCGGCAAAGCCGGCCTCGGCCAGCGCGGCCATTTCCTTGGCCAGTTCGGCGGTGTCGTTCTCGGCGCGGTAATAGCCGCCCATGCTCACCACCGGCACCGTCTCTCGTGCGCCGCCCCATACCCGGTGCAGCGGCTGGCCCAGCGCCTTGCCCACCCAGTCCCACAGCGCCGCATCCACACAGGCCATGGCGCGCAGGGCCATGCGGCGGTCGCGCAGAATATCCTGCGTGGTCGGATGCATTGCCTGCCAGCAATCCTCCACCAGCCAGGGGCTGCGGCCCAGCAGGCGCGGTGTTATCTCCTGCCCGATCAGGCGAATGATCTCAGCCTGGCCCACTTCCTCGTTATTGGCGAAGCATTCGCCCACCACGCCGCCGGCATAAACCCGCACCAGCACGGTGCAGCGATGCGTGATCAGGGCGGTCGCTGCCTTCAATGGTCGCGCCAAAGGCATGCGTAGCGGCAATGCCTCAATGCGTTCTATGCGCGGCGCCATGGCGCGTTTCCTTCCCGTTGCCGGCATAGTGCGGCCAGTTGGCGCCACGCACAATCACTGCTGCGTCAAGCTGGCGTTCACCTTTGTCGCGCATGCTGCGCCAGGCATCGCGCCGGGGCTGGGGCCATGGGGGCCAGGCAGGGGCGATGCAGGGGAGACACGGCCATGCTCGGCATTTGGCTGTTCTGCATCATCTTCTTCGGTGGCTTCGGCCTGGTGCTCGCCGCACGCTACTTCGCCCAAGGCGCCGCGCAGCTGGACCTTGGCGAGAAGGACCGCCTGACCTGGGAGTAGGTCAGGCCGTCCGCACGCGCCGCTACAGTGCGAAGCGCGTGCCAACCAACAGACTGCGCCCGGGCGTGGCGTAGCCGCTGGTTGGCTCCCACCGGCTGCGGCCCAGGTTGCGGCCCTCGGCATATACTGCCACCTGCGGCATCACCTGATAGCTGGCGGTCAGGTTCACCACGGTGCCGGCGCCAACCCGCCCGCGGTCACCGAAATTCCCCCCATTGTCTATCTGGTAGTCGTTGGCGCGGCCGGTCATCAGCACGGTCGGCGCAATCACCAGCCCGGGC
>CANFIE010000280.1 GCA_947446625.1 Acetobacteraceae bacterium
AATGGTGAGGTGGTATTTTCGTCACTGCATCGCGGCTCTGGAGATCTTGTTAATATTGCCGATTTGGATCCGAAGATTTACTCCCTTCCTGACGTCAGGCTTGAGGGAACATGGCTATTTGGAGGCTTACTTAAAGTTGATTTCGGGCACTTCTTAACAGAAAGCCTCGGCCGACTTTGGGCTCTGCAGCACCTCTCTGAAAAAATAGAAGGCGTTGTTTTTATAATAATGAATGGAGTCCCAAATCCTAAATTTGCCAATGATGGAATATTCACCTTAGATACCTTGAAAACTTCTGCCAAAAATGCATTAACATTATGGCCTTTCATACATGAAATTCTGAATATTTTGTGCCCTACGCTAAAAATACACGTCGTTGGAATACCAACGCACGTCGAACGTCTGATCGTCCCCTCGCAACTGATGGGGCTTTGTCCGGGCGACCTCATCGGCGGCCATCAATTTTACAGGGATGCCCTCCGATCAAGCTTCGGCTTTAACCCGCCATCAGCACCACGAAAATTATATGTATCTCGAGCAGGAATGTCTGTGAAATCCGGGAAATTTTTCGCGGAAGAGCAAATCGAGGGGATTTTTGAATCCCAAGGTTTCACCATTGTGAGGCCAGAAAATTTGTCGATTACGCAGCAATTGGAAATATACTCAAGCCATTCACATATCGTTTTGGCAACTGGGTCGGCGTCTCACATGCTCGCACTTAACGTGGGGCATTTTCATAAAATTGTTTTACTGCACCGCCATCCAAAAGCTTGGCGAGGATTCAGAAAACAATTAGAGATAATGGGAGCTGGAGAAATTTTAGAACTTGATTTGAATAAGAGTCAATTCACTCCGCGCCACAGAACAAGTCAAGAAATGATATCTGCCAGGATGATTTATGAAATTGACTTCCCTAAGCTTTGGAACGAATTAATAAAATTTGGATTTGTTGATGGAGAAGCGCCAAAAATAACTAACCAGGAAATTGAGCGAGAAAAGACACTATTTTTATTAAGCCAATCCTATGGCGGCGTGGAGTTTTGCGTACAAGATTTATGACATAACAACATCTGCATGCTGCGCCAAGTTTCCATCGGTATTGATTGGATTGCGCCAGCCACCTTCCCCCACTGGCGTCGAGCGCCGTGCGGCCCAGCGCGGAGGGGTAGGGTTGCGCGGGAACAAGGCGCCGGGCGCGGGCATTGGGTAGGTTGAGCCCAACGGAGGATACCCCCATGCGCCGCCCTGCCCTGCTGCTGCTGGCCCTGAGCCTGGCCGGCCCTGCATTCGCCCAGACCACGCCGCTGCAAATGGAAAACCGCGCCAACCGGCTGCTGGAGCAGGACCGGGCGCGGGACAGTTCCCCCCTGGTGCGCGGCGCGCTGCCGCCAGGGCCGGAAAGCATGCGGGCGATGGAGGATGACCGGCGCTCGCTGGGCCCTGGCGTGGGCCGGCCGGAAACCGCCGGGCGCTACGAGACCGGCGGTGAACGCGGCGCGCTGACCGGGGGGATGAACCCGCAGCGTTAAGCCGGCCCAGCCTCAGCCCCCGCCGGCGTCGCGCCCCATGCGGCCCAGCGCGGCGCCGATGCGGCCGAGCATGGCGGGGTCGTCCACCGCCTGGCGCAGCGCCTGTTCCATCATGCGGGCGGATTCTTCGTAGGCCATCAGGCCATGGTCGCGCGCCGGCACGCTGCCGCGTGGCTTGGAGGTATGCGCCAACAGCCCAAGGGTGCGGGGCAACAGGTGGTTCTCGGGCAATGCGTTGGACCTTATGAAGTAACAGTGCGTCCGCCGGCCACGGCCAGCAGCGCGGCCAGGCCGGCAGCCTGGCAGGGTTCGATGACAGGGATGCCGGCGGCGTCCTCGGCCGCCTTGGCGTGGCTGGCCAGGCCGGTGCAGCCCAGCACGATGCTTTCCGCGCCCTGCGCCGCCAGTTCGCGGGCGGCCTGCTCAATGCGGGCGCGCGGGGCGATGGGGTCGGTCAGGGTTTCCATCGGCAGGTTCATCGGGATGAAGCCGGCCAGCCGGGCCTCCAGCCCCATGGATTGCAACACCCGGCGCTGGCGCGGGCGGCTGGTTTCCATGAAGCCGATCATGCCAAAGCGCTCGCCACGGGTCAGCGCTGCGGCCACGGCGCAGCGCAGCATGCCCAGTACCGGCTTGCTGGTGGCCATGCGGGCGGCTTCCAGCCCGGGGTCGGAGACACAGCCGATGATGTAGGCGGCGGCCGCCTCGCGCTCCACCATCTGCGCCAGGGGCTCGCCCACGCTGTACCAGTCCCGCCACGTCGCGATGGCGGGCGGGCCGCCGGGCAGGGAGACGACCTCAAACGGCGCGAGGTGCGGCGCGGCGAAGACCGCCATGGCGGCGGCCATGCCGGCGGTGCAGCTGGCCGAGGAATTCGGGTTAATAACCAGGATACGATTGCTCATTAATGCGCAGCCTTGCGCAACTTGGGCGTTTGGCGCAAGTCCCGGACTGTGACAGGGCAAATCAGCGCAATTCTTGGTCGCAGGGGTTGCATTTTTGCCGCTTCAAGCGCCATATTGCACTGCACAATACATAACCCCCGTGGAGTACCCGCCTTGCGTTGGGACCCGAATAGCGAGCCGCCGGCCTCACCCTATGCCAAGCCGGGCTACGGCCTGGGGATTCAGCGCGGGGTGATGAACCGCTGCCCCTGCTGCGGCGAGGGCAAGGTGTTTCGCGCCTATCTGAAGGTGGTGGATGAATGCAGCGCCTGCCACGCGCCGCTGGGGGCGCTGCGGTCTGACGATGCGCCGCCCTATTTCACCATTCTGATTGTCGGCCATGTGCTGGTGCCGCTGCTGTTCTGGGTGGAACGCGCTTATGAGCCGCCGATCTGGCTGCACATGGTGATCTGGCTGCCGCTGTTCACGCTGGCCTGCATTGGGCTGCTGCGGCCCATCAAGGGCGCGGTGGTGGGCTGGATGTGCGCCCTGGGGTTTGACGCGCAGGACCATGAGGCGGTGATGCCGGCGGCCCGACCCGATGCCTAGCGCGGCGGCCCGGTTGCCGGCTGCGGCCGAGGGGCGGCTGGTGCGGCTGGAATTGCCGGACGCCTCGCCCCTGCCTTCGGCCTATGCCGAGGCCGACCGGCGCCAGGCGGTGGTGGATTTGCTGGCGGGCAACAGCTTTTCCCCGGCCGGGCTGGGGGCGGGGCCGTTTGGGCTGCATCTGGCGGTGCGCGAGGGGCGGCTGCTGTTTGATATCCGCGACGAGAACGACCAGCCGCTGCATGCGCTGGTGCTGGCGCTGGGGCCGTTTCGGCGGCTGATCAAGGACTACCACATGGTGGTGGCCAGCCATGAGCAGGCGGTGTGCGAAGGCGGCCACGATGCGCGGGTGCAGGCGATAGACATGGGCCGGCGCGGTTTGCACAACGAGGGTGCGGAACTGCTGCTGGCGCGGCTTGCGGGCCGGGTGGCGCTGGACTTCGAGACGGCGCGGCGGCTGTTTACCCTGGTGTGCGCGCTGCATCAGCGGATTTAGGGGGCAGACTGGCTGCGGCGGGTTTGCCGCGCCGTGGGTCAACCCGCCTGCTGAGCACGGTTAGTTCGGGAACTGGACCTCGACGAGTTCCATCGAGAAAAAGCCGCTGGCGCCGTGAGTGTCCATCAAGATGCTTTGCAGCAGCAGACCTGTGGCGCTGTCTCGCCAATACCGCGCACCGGCACCTTGGTCGGGTCTATCCAAAGGTGTCTCCTGCATATCGATAACCCAGGCGGTCCATTCACGGCCGCCAGCGGAAATGGATTCTTGCCGCAGCACCGACACCGCCAATTGAAAGTCCCTCAGTTGCTGGCGCGTCATGCTCATTGATTGGAAATTCCAACGAGCCGAGCGGCCCGACTCCAGGGGAAGCAGCGACTGGAAGCCAGTATTGTGCGCCGCGAAGCTTGGTCGGTCGAAGTTGCGCAGATTGAACAACCAGGCCCCAGCGCTGGTCTGGCAGAAATGCGCCTGACCGGCTGATGGCCCCTGATGCGTAATCTCCATGCGCTCCCGCCTGCCATTGCGGATGACGTTGTAGACCGCACGGGTACCGGCCGGCGGACAGCTGCCCGGCGCGGCGGCCGAAACGCTTCTCGGGCCACGGCGCTCATCAAGCCCGGCCAGGCGGGAAGATTCATTCGGGTCGATCTGGTCGCGGCGCGGCGCACCTTCAACAGCGAACCGATCGGGCGCGCCAACGGCATAGGCCGGCGGTGGGGGCGGCGGCGCCGGCTTCAGGATAAGGCGGCCGCTGACGGAACCATCCACCCAAGGCACCTGCTGCGCCCGCCCTTGTGTCGCCGCCTTCACGGCATCCCGAACATCCCCCAGCAGCAGGCGCAAATCCTCGCCGGGCCGGGGTAAATGCTCCAATAGCGCGGCGGTGAAGGGGCTGTTGCCGCCCGAAGCACCATCGCTCGCCGTGGTGCCGGGCGCTGATGCATAGCCGACGAGCAGGCCATCGGCGGGTTGTAACTCCGCGAGGCCACCGGCCTGCCCACTGCGCTGCGGGATGGAGCGCACCATGCGCCCAGCCACTGGGTTGTTACGGCAAGCGTCCAGAAGCACGATGCGCGCCCTGGCATGCCGCATGGCCTTGAGCGCCTGATCAAGCGCGATGGTCTGGCGCACGATTTGATTCTCATGCGCCAGTTCCGCCTCAATCGGCACCAGGAAGTTGTTGCGGCCTTCCTCCAGCCCATGGCCGGCGAAGTAAAACAGCGCAATATCGGCATCTCGGGCGGCTGCGGCGAAACGCTCCAGCGCCTCGTCCATCTGCGGCAGCGTGCCGTTCAACAGCACGGGCAAAACCTCGAAGCCCAGTTCTTCCCGCAGCATGCGGGCCATGGCGGTTGCATCGTTGCGCGCGTTGTTCAGCGGTGGCTGCACTTGGTAGGTGCTGTTGCCGATGACCAGTGCCACGCGCTTTTGCGCTGCGGCCGGCAGGGCGGCCAGCATCAGGGAAAACAAGGCCAGTGCCAGTGCGCGACTGAGCATGCTGAAGGCTCCGCAACATTTCGGCTGACAGCAAAACAGTCTGCCAGCATTCGCCCAGGTTGCAACGCCGCACCAACGAATTTAACGATGCGGCTTGCCCGGCTCGGGCCGGTTGGGCGAGGGGCCGCGGCCCATATCCTGCCCGCCGCTCAGGCGGAACAGCCGGTTGGCCTCGGCCTCGTCGCGCGGCAGGCCGCCACGGCCCTCGGCATACAGGCGGCCCAGGCTGTTATAGGCGCGCAGGTAGCCTTGATCCACCGCCAGGCGGAACAGCCGGGCGGCTTCCACCTCATTGCGCGGATTGCCGCCCAGGCCGTTGAGCAGGGCGAAGCCGAGGCTGGCCTGGGCCGGGGCATAGCCGGCAGCGGCGGCCTCGCGGATCAGCGCCTGGGCTTCCCCCTGGCGCTGCGCCCGCAATAGCGCCAGGCCGAGCTGGAAACGGAAGCGCGGTTCATTGGGGAACAGGCGCAGGGCTTCCTGGCAGGCGGGTACGGCCAAGGCGGGGATGATCTGCGGCGAGTCCAGCCCTTCGGCATAGCTGGGGATGGCCCCCATGGCGGCGCGGGGCGGCTGGGCCTGGCGGTCGCATTCCTGGGCTGGCGGCGCGGCGCGGCGGCTGGCCACCACTGGGGCCGGAGTGGTGGCGACGGGGGC
>CANFIE010000281.1 GCA_947446625.1 Acetobacteraceae bacterium
ACCCGACTGGCCGAAACCGCGCCAGATACCCCGGCACCACCATCTCCATGGCGGTCGGCGCAATGCCCAGCGCCGCCAGGCCCTGCGCCCCGGGCGCCACCACATTGTCCCGCGCCAGCATCAAAAACTGGTCCCGCGTCAGCGGCGCATTCGGCATCCAGCCCGTCAGCGCCAATTGCAGCCGCACCACCACATCCGGCATCGGCACCAAGGGCCGCCGCCGCCCAATCACATGCAACAGCCAGGCCAGCAGTTCGGCAAAGCTCGCCACCCGTGGCCCACCCAGTTCGTAAAGGCCGCTCTGCGCCCGGCACACCGCCTCGGCCACATCGCCCACATAAACCGGCTGAAACCGCGTCGCCCCGCGCACCACCGGCATGATCGGCAACATCAGCGCCAGCGCGGCGAACCGATTGAAGAACTGGTCCTCCGCCCCAAACACAATGCTGGGCCGCAGCACCGCCGCGCCCGGAAACGCCGCCAGCACCGCCGCCTCGCCCGCCGCCTTGCTGCGGCCATAGGCACTCGGACTGGCCGCATCGGCACCAATGGCGGAAACCTGCACCAGCCGCGCCGCCCCCGCCGCTGCTGCTGCCTGCGCCACGCGCCCGGCCCCTTCGGCATGCACGCGCATGAAGTCGCCGTCGCGCCGCTCAGCCAATATCCCCACCAGGTTCACCACCAGCTCGGCATCCGCCACCGCCCGCGCCACGGCGCTGGCATCGCCCAACGCCGCCACCATCGGCACCACCTGGCCCACGCCGCCCTGTGGCTGCAACAGATGCGCCGCGCCGGCATGCCGGCCCACCACACGCACCACGTAATCCTGCGCCGCCAGCTTGCGCACCAGGTAGCGGCCGATGAATCCCGCGCCACCAAACACCGTGGCCACCTTGGTTATCCGCATCACCGCACCCCTGATTTGAAGAAAATGAATGTGGGCACAAAAACCTTGCTGTCACCCGCTTGACGCCATCCGCTACCCCTCATAAAAGCGCGCCTCTGCCGCGATAATCCGCAGCCGATGCCCAGGTGGTGGAATTGGTAGACGCGCTGGCTTCAGGTGCCAGTGACCGCAAGGTCGTGAAGGTTCGAGTCCTTTCCTGGGCACCACCCCTCTTGTTGGGGTCATCGCCGCGATGGCAAGCACAACCCTCTTCCTGGGGAAATCCGTGATCCAATTGCATCGGCATGACCTGCCCGACGGGCTCGACCTTGGCAAACTGATTGCCATTGATACCGAGACCATGGGCCTCAACCCGCACCGCGACCGGCTCTGCCTCGTGCAGCTCTCCAGCGGCGACGGCAACGCGCATCTTGTGCAGCTCATTCCGCAGCATCTCGGTGGCCAGGGCTATAACGCCCCCAACCTGAAGCGGATGCTGACCGACCATCACCGTACCAAGCTGTTCCACTTCGCCCGGTTTGACTGCGCCGCCATCTACCAATGGCTCGGCGTCCGCTGCGCGCCCGTCATCTGCACCAAGGTCGCCGCCAAGCTGGTCCGCACCTTCACTGACCGCCATGGCCTGAAGGAGCTGCTGAACCAGCTCGTCGGCGTCGATGTCTCCAAGCAGCAGCAAAGCAGCGACTGGGGCGCCCCCGAACTCAGCGTGGACCAGCAGGCCTACGCCGCCAGCGATGTGCTGCACCTGCACGCCCTCTGGGCCCGGCTGGAAGCCCTGCTGAAGCGCGAAGGCCGCCTGGAACTCGCCCAGGAATGCTTCCGCTTCCTGCCCACCCGCGGTGAGCTGGACCTGCTGGGCTACGAAGACCCGGACATCTTCCATCACTGATGGCATCGGGCAGCCCAACCGGGCCGCCCAACCCCATCCACTGCGCCTCAGGCCGCCGGGTCTAGCCAGCCGATATGCCCGTCCTCGCGGCGGTAGATCACGTTCAGCGCGCCGCTGCCGCTGTTGCGGAACATCAGCAGCGGCTTGTGCTCCAAATCCAGCCGCATCACCGCCTCGCTCACGCTCAGGCGCAGCAATTCGGTGGTCTGCTCGGCCACAATCACGCCGTGCTCCGGCTCGGCCGCCACGGTCGTCGTCGCCGTCTCCTCAACCTCCACCGGCGGGCGCAGCACCACCTGGCGCGCCTCCTCGCGCGGCTCCACGTCGCGCCTATCCGCCAGGCTGCGCGCATGGTCGTTCACCCGGCGCCGGTAGCGTCGCAGCCGCTTGCCCAAATGCTCGGCCGCCACGTCAAACGCCCGGTGCGCGTCCACGCCTTCGCCCTCGGCCCGCATGAAGATATTGCGCCCGGCCTTCAGGTTAATGTCGCAGCAGAAATGCGCCCCCGCCCGCGCCTTCATGTCGTGGTGGAAGGTCACGTTCGCTTCCAGCGCGTGGTCGAAATATTTCCGCGCAATGGTGGAAAGCCCCTCCTGCACGTGAATCCGCAGGGCCTCCCCGGTTTCCACCTGTTTGCCGGCAATGGTGATGTGCATGTGACCGCAACCCTTGCTTTCCCCAAGAGGGAAAGGGCCGCCCGGTTGCCGGCGGAGCCCTTGGGGAAATGCTGCCCCAAGGGGCGCGGCGTCAGGCCGGAACGGCCTTCTCCCGCTTACGCTGCACGGAGGATGGAATACGCAGCGCCTCGCGGTATTTCGCCACGGTTCGGCGGGCAATGTCCACGCCTTCCTGCCGTAGCCGCTCCACAATTGCGTCATCCGAGAGCACGTCATCGCCCGTCTCGGCATCGATCATGGCCCGAATCCGGTGCCGCACCGCCTCGGCGCTATGGCTTTCCCCGCCCAGCGTGCCGGCAATGGCGGTGGTGAAGAAGTATTTCAACTCAAACGTACCGCGCGGCGTGGCGATGTACTTATTCGCCGTCACCCGGCTCACCGTGCTCTCGTGCATCGCCACGGCCTCGGCCACGTCGCGCAGAATAAGCGGGCGCAGATGCTCCACCCCATGGCGGAAAAACCCGTCCTGCCGCCGCACAATCTCGGCCGCCACCTTGATGATGGTATTCGCCCGCTGCTCCAGGCTCTTCACCAGCCAGGTCGCGGTCTGCATCCGCTCCGCCAGGAAGGCCTTTTCCTCCTTGTTCTTCGCCCCCACCACCGCCCGGGCATGAAAGCCCCGGTTCACCAGCACGCGGGGCAGCGTCTCGGGGTTCAACTCAAGCAGCCATTCGCCATTCGGCGCGCGCCGCATCAGCACATCCGGCACCACCACCGCCGCCGGCACGGCATCGAAGCTCGCCCCCGGCTTCGGGTCCAGCCGCTTCAGCTCGGCCACCATCTCGGCCATGTCCTCGGCATCCACGCCGCATAGCCGCATCAGCGTGCGCGTATCGCGCCGCGCCAGCAATTCCAGGTTGTCCAGCAGCGCCTGCATCGCCGGGTCCATCCGGTTGCGGTCCGCCAACTGCACGCCCAAGCATTCCTTCAGGTCGCGGCAGAACATCCCCACAGGGTCGAAGCGCTGCATCACCAGCCGCACCCGCTCCACCTGCGCCGCCTCGCAGCCCATGGCGCGGGCCACCACATCGCTGCCAATGGCCATGCGCCCAGCCGGGTCCAGCAGCGCCAGCAATTGCGTGGCGATCAGCCGGTCCTTGGCATCGGCAAAGCCCAGCCGAATCTGCTCGCCAATATGCTCGCGCAGCGTCTTTCCCGCCGCCGCCAGGTCATCAATGCCGGAAAGATCGTCATCGAAATTCTGCCCACCGCCGCTGCCATGCGTGGGCGTAAACGCCGCATCGCTGTCATGCACGTTGGACCAATCGGCATCCAGCGGCGCGCTCGCCTCGCTTGGAATCGCATCGCTGCTCGCGGCCATGGCGGCATCGGGCGCTTCCGCCGCCTGGGGCAGCGGGTCGGTGCTGCGGCCGGCATCAGGCCCCGGAAGGTTGCGCTCATCCCACTCCAGCAGCGGGTTGCGCTCAAGTTCCTCCTCAACAAAGGCCGTCACTTCCAGGTTGCTTGACTGCAACAGCTTAATCGCCTGCCGCAATTGCGGCGTCATCACCAGCGACTGGGACTGTCTCAGGTCAAGGCGCGGTCCTATTGCCATGGTCAGGCCGTCATGCCCGCGTCACAGGCTGAAGCGTTCGCCCAAGTAGACCCGGCGCACCCCTTCATGCGCCACGATCTCCTGTGGCCGGCCTTCCATCATCACCTGGCCGTCATGCAGAATATACGCCCGGTCGATGATCTCCAGCGTCTCGCGCACGTTATGGTCGGTGATCAGCACGCCAATGCCGCGATTCTTCAGGTGCTTCACCAGGTCGCGAATCTCGGAAACCGCAATCGGGTCAATGCCCGCCAGCGGCTCGTCCAGCAGAATGTAGGAAGGGTGCGTCGCCAGCGCCCGGGCAATCTCGCAGCGCCGGCGTTCGCCGCCCGAAAGCGCCAGTGCCGGCGCCCGGCGCAGGTGCTGAATGCCAAACTCGCTCATCAGCGCGTCCAGCATCTCCTGCCGGCGCTCGCGCTGCGGCTCCACCACCTCCAGCGCCGCAAGAATATTCTCCTCCACCGTCAGCCCGCGGAAAATGCTGGCCTCCTGCGGCAGGTAGCCCAGGCCCAGCCGGGCGCGCCGATACATCGGCAAATGGGTCACGTCGTGCCCATCCATCATCACCCGGCCCTCATCGGGCTGCACCAGGCCGGTGATCATGTAGAAGGTGGTGGTCTTGCCGGCACCATTCGGCCCCAGCAGCCCCACCGCCTCGCCGCGCTGCAGGTTGATGCTCACATTCCGCACCACCGGCCGCTTCTTGTAGCGCTTGCCCAGGCCAAAGGCCGAAAGCCCGGCCTTGCCGTCAATGGCCTGCAATTGCGGCACGGGTACCACCTTGTTCATGGGGTGCGGCGCTCCGCCGGGCGGGCGGTGTCTCCGGCGCCGGGCTGGCGGCCCTGCTCGGGCACAATCAGCCCGCGCACCCGCTCGCCCCGCGCCTCCGAAACCAGGCGCGCCACCCCGGTCCGCATGTTCACAATCGCCTCGCGGCCATTCAGTTGATTCTCGCCGCGGGTAATCCGCACATTGCCCAGCAGCCGGGCCATGCCGGTGGCCGGGCTGTAAACGCCCCGGTCGCCGCGCACCACTTCGGTCGCGGTGCGAATCTCCACATTCCCGAAGGCTTCCACCCGGTCCACCTTGCCGGTGCCGGGCGGCTGTGCCTGCGTGCCACCGCGCGTCGCCGCCGGCGCCGGCGCGGCAGGCGCCCCTGCGGCCGCTTCATCCAGGAAGTACGAAACCAGCGTATCCGCCCCCACCTGGCGGCCTTCCTGCGTGTCCACCACCAGCGCATTGCCACGCGCCACGGCCATGCGCCGCTGGCTCCAGTATTCCAGGCTGTCGCTGGCGGTCAGCAATTGCGTCGGCGTCGCCAGTGAAAGCGCCCGCCCGGTCAGCACCAGCACGGCGCGGTCAATGTCATACACCGCGCGGTCGCCTCGCGCCGTGTCGGTGGCGGTGAAAATCCGCACCCCGCCCTCGGCTTCCAGCCGCCAAATCTCGTTGCTGCCGCCGGTCGGGCTTTCCCCGAGCTGCGCCGGCTGTCCCGGCGCCCGCGTCGCCGCCGCGCCACCGCTCGGCCGGTAGCGTGCCAGCAGCCGCTCGGCCTCCACCGTCACATTGTCCCGCGCGGCGCGGGCA
>CANFIE010000282.1 GCA_947446625.1 Acetobacteraceae bacterium
GCCTCGGCGGCGGTGGCCTCGCCCACCGCCAGCACCGGCAGGGCGCTGGATGGCAAAGCGCGGGCGGCGGCGCGGGAGGTGAAGAGCACGGCCTGGGCCGGCGGGGCGGCGAAGGCGCGGGGAACAAGCAAAAGTGCGGGGGCGAGGATGGGGTGCCAGCCCAGGGCGGCCACGGCGCGGGCGGTCTCGGCGGCGCCGGGTTCCGGCCGGGTGACGAGGACGCCCCTCACCGCCGGCGCAGCGCCTTGGCCAGGCCGTAGATGCTGATGCCGGCCCAGAAGAATTCGATGACCACCGAGGGCAGGTTGGGGTCGGCCCAAAGCGAGACGAGGACGGCCAGCGAGCCGGCCAGGTTGATGGCGGGGAAGCGCCAGTTTTCCGAGGGCAGCCGGCCCTGCTGGTTGGCCAGGTAGGCCAGGGCGATCATGGCCGCGCCGGCATAGCCGATGAACGCGGCGACGGTTTCCATCAGGCGAAGATATCGGGTGGGCTGTCGGCGCGCAGGCTGTCGCCCAGCTCGCGGCCCAGGCGCACGGCATCGGCGGCGGCGCCGTGCAGGCTGCGCTTCAGCAGAAAACTGCCATCGGCGCGGGCCACCAGCCCGGTGAGGTGGAGTTCGCCCCCCGGCAGCAGCCGGGCATGGCCGCCAATGGGGGTGCGGCAGGAACCATCCAGCGCCGCCAGCAGGGCACGCTCGGCGGCGGAGACGGCCTTGGCCTCGGCATCCTCGATGGCGGCGAGCAGCTCGCGCAGGTCGGTATCGGCGGCGCGGACGGTGATGCCGACAATGCCCTGGCCGGCCGAGGGCACCATGGCTTCCGGGTTCAGCACCACGCCGGCCTCGGCTTCCAGCCCCAGGCGCTTCAGCCCGGCCAGGGCGAGCAGCGTGGCGACAACCTCGCCGCCGCGCACCTTGGAAAGCCGGGTTTGCACATTGCCGCGGATGGTGGTGGTGGCGAGGTCAGGCCGGGCGGCGAGGAGTTGCGACTGCCGGCGCACGCTGGCGGTACCGATGAGGGCGCCGGCGGGCAGGCAGGAGAAGGGGTCGGCCGGGTCCACCGGGCCGCAGCCGGGGGAGAGGATCAGCGCGTCGCGGGCATCCTCGCGCTTCAGCGTGCAGGCCAGCACGATGCCGGGGGGCAGCTCGGTTTCCAGGTCCTTCAGGCTATGCACGGCGAAATCCACCCGGCCATCCAGCAGGGCTTCATGGATTTCCTTGGCGAAGAGGCCCTTGCCGCCGACATCGGCCAGCCGGCGGTCCTGGATGCGGTCTCCGGTGGTGGCGATGATGTGTTCCTGGAACACCGCCTCCCCGCCCGGACGCATGACAGGGCAGACCGCCGCGACTGTCGCCAGGAAGTGCCGGGTCTGCCACAAGGCCAGGGGCGAGCCGCGGGTACCCACCTTCATCGGCAGGGGGCGGTTGTGCTTGGGGATCAGGGGCGGATGGGCCGGCATGCGGGCGTCATAGAGCCGCTGCGAAGTTGAAGGAAGCCAGGGTTTGACATTGCGGGCACCCGTTCTGGGCCTGGAAGCCAGTTGCGACGAGACGGCGGCGGCAATTCTGGCCCCCGATGGCCGGATTTTGGCCGAGGTGGTGCTGAGCCAGACCGCCGAGCATGCGCGATTCGGTGGCGTGGTGCCGGAGATTGCGGCGCGGGCGCATCTGGCGCACCTGCCCGGGCTGGCGGCGCGGGTGCTGGCCGAGGCCGGGCTGCGGCCGCAGGATTTGGGCGGGGTGGCGGCCACCAGCGGGCCGGGGCTGATTGGCGGGCTGATTGTGGCGGCGGGGTTCGGCAAGGGTCTGGCGCTGGCGCATGGGCTGCCCTTTGTGGCGGTGAACCACCTGGAAGGGCATGCGCTGAGCGCGATGCTGCCACCGAGCGAGGTGCGGTTTCCGTTTTTGCTGATGCTGCTGTCGGGCGGGCATTGCCAATGCGTGGCGGTGGAGGGCGTGGGGCGGTATCGGCGGCTGGGCACCACGCTGGATGACGCGGTGGGCGAGGCGTTTGACAAGGCGGCCAAGCTGCTGGGGCTGCCCTGGCCGGGCGGGCCGCATCTGGAACGGCTGGCGCTGGGCGGCGATGCGACCCGGTTTGCCCTGCCCCGGCCGTTGCTGGGCCGGGCGGGGTGCGATTTTTCCTGGAGCGGGCTGAAGACCGCCGTGGCGCATGCGCTGGGCAAGCTGGCCAACCCCACCGAGCAGGACCGGGCCGACCTGGCCGCCGGGTTTCAGGCGGCGGTGGCGGTGACGCTGGCGGACCGGGCGAAGCACGCGGCGCGCATGCTGCCCGAGGCGACGGCGCTGGTGGTGGCGGGCGGCGTGGCGGCCAATCAGGCGGTGCGGACGGCGCTGGCCAGGGCCACGGCGCTGCCGCTGGTAGCGCCGCCGATACGGCTGTGCGGCGACAATGCGGTGATGATTGCCTGGGCCGGGATTGAGCGGCTGAAGCGCGGATTGGCCGATGAGTTGGGCCATGCGCCCCGGCCACGCTGGCCGCTGGACGAGATGCGGGCTTAACCGGCGGGCAAGGCAAGCCAGGGCAGGCTGCGGCGGGACAATCCTGCCGGAGCCTTGCCGCATGCGCGTGAATGAGCCGATTACCAACCGAGATATGGTGTTGCCCGCGGGCAAGCCATTGGTTTCTCGCACCGATGTTGGCGGGCGGATTGTGTTTGCCAACCAGGCCTTTGTGCGGGTCAGCGGCTTCACCGAGAAGGAGTTGCTGGGGCAGCCGCAGAACCTGGTGCGCCACCCGCATGTGCCGTCGGCGGTGTTTGCCGATTTATGGGCCACGCTGAAGGCCGGCATGCCGTGGGAAGGGCTGGTGAAGAACCGCGCCAAGTCGGGCGACCATTATTGGGTGCGGGCCAATGTGGTGCCGGTGCAGGAAAATGGCGCGATCACCGGCTATATCTCGGTACGGCAGGCGGCGCAGGCCGACGAGGTGGCCACCGCCGAGGCCGCCTATGCCGCCATGCGCGAGGGCCGCGGCACCGGGCTGGCACTGCGCGAGGGCGCGCTGGTGCCCAGCCGCTGGTGGCAGCGCCTGGGCGCCTGGGGGCGCGGCATCACCGGCCGGATGGTGCTGGTATTTGCCGGGATGCTGGCGCTGCTGGGGCTGGTGAGCTGGCTGGGGCTTGCCGGCATGGCGGCTTCCAATGCCTCGCTGCGCACCGTTTACCTGGACCGCACGGTGTGCCTGGACCAGATCGCCGAAGTGTTGCGCTTGACCCAGAGCAACCAGTTGCTCCGCTTTGGTATTGCCAGTGGTGCGGCGGATGTCGAGGCGCGGCTGGCGACGATCAATGCCAACAGCCAGCGCATCAACACCATCTGGCGCGAGTACAAGGCGACCTATCTGACCCCGGAAGAAGCCGAATTGGCGCGGCAATTCGAGGCGGCGCAGGCGGCCTACCGGGCTGGCGGGCGGGCGCGCTCGATGGAGTTGATTGCGGCGCGCGACCTGCCTGCGCTGACGCTGCATCTGCGCGACAAGGAACTGCCGCTGTTCGTTGCCGTGCAGCAGGTGGGTGAGCAATTGCTGGCCCTGCAGTTGCGGGTGGCGGCGGAGGAGTTTACGGAGGCCGAGGCGAATTTCAGCCAGCGGCTATGGCTGGCGCTGGGCTGCACCGCCCTGGCCATGCTGGCCGCCGGGCTGGGCGGGCTGCTGCTGCTGCGCGCCGTGCGCCAGCCGCTGGCCGCGCTGGAAGGCCATATGCGAGACATGACCAGCGGCCGGCTGGGTGGGCGCATCCGCAACCCGGTGGCGCGGGAATTCCACCATTGTTTCGGCATGCTGCGCGGGTTGCGGAGCATGCTCGTGTTCAATGAACAGCGCCGCATTGATGACGAGCGCCGGGGCGCCGAGGAGCGCCGCGACGCCGTGCAGCAGATGGCCAGCAATATTGAAGGCGCGGTGAGCAGCGCCATTGAGGGCATTGTGAACCGCAGCGCCGGCATGGCGCAGGATGCCGGGGACATGGCGCTGAGCGCCAACCGGGTGGGCGAGAATGCCCGCGCGGTTTCGGCGGCGGCCGGGCAGACGCAGGAGAATATCGAGGCGGTGGCGGCGGCGGCCGAGGAGCTTTCGGCCTCGATCCGGGAGATTTCGTCTCAGGTGACGCAGGCCAGCGAGGTGAGCCGGCGCGCCGCCGAGGAGGGTGAGCGGGCGCAGGGGACGATCAAGGGGCTTTCCGGCGCCGCCGCCCGCATTGGGGATGTGGCCCGGCTGATTGAGGATATTGCCCAGCGCACCAACCTGCTGGCGCTGAACGCCACCATTGAGGCGGCGCGGGCCGGCGAGGCGGGCAAGGGCTTTGCCGTGGTGGCCGGCGAGGTGAAGGCGTTGGCGCAGCAGACCGCCCGCGCCACCGAGGATATCGCCCGGCAGATTGGCGCCATTCAGGCCGAGACGCATAGCAGCGTGGCGGTGATTGAAGGCGTGGGGCGCACCATTGCCAATATCGCCGAGGTGACCATGGCCGTGGCCGCCGCGGTGGAACAGCAGGCGGCGGCGACGCGGGAGATCAGCCGCAACGTGGCCGCCACCACCATGGCGGGGCGCGAGGTTTCCGACCGGATCAGCGAGGTGAGCCAGGAGGCCGAGGCGACCGGCGGCCGGGCCGGGGCGATGCGCGACGCCGCCGAGGGCGTGGCGGAACAGATGGGCAGCCTGCACAGCAACATTGTGCAGGTGGTGCGCACCGCCAGCGCCGATGCCGACCGCCGGGTGAATGCGCGCTACCCGGCGCGCGAGCCCTGCACGCTGGTGCTGGGCCAGGCGCGGCATGCGGCGCGGTTGCTCAACATCTCCAAGGGTGGGGCGCTGGTGAGCTGCGCCGATGCCCTGCCGGCGGGCGCCAGCGCCATGCTGGTGCTGGACCGCGAGGGCGCCGCCAGCACGGCGGTGAGGGTGCTGGAGCACAAGGCCGAGGATGGCACGCTGCGGCTGGCCTTTGCCGGCGATGCGATGGCGCCGAATTTCGCGGCGGCGCTGGACCGGATGATGAGCGCGGCCGCCAAAGCGGCGTGATTTTGGGGCCTCAGGCGCCGGCGGAGAGGTTTTTGCCTCAGGCGCCGGCGGCCCCATCCGGGGCCTTGGCTGGCGCGGCCATAGGGCCGCGTCGCGCATTCGCGCTCTCGGGCCTGCGGCCCGCCTGAGTTCGATAACCTGGCCTTCGCGTTGCTGGTGAGGGGGCGGCGGCGCTGCCGCGCCGCTGGGTTGCACCTGGGGCCAAGCCCGGGGCGCGGGGCGGCATTGCGGGGGTGGCGGGTTGCCCCTGCCGGCTGGCACCCTTATACCGCAGCCAATTGGGAGTTTTGCACCCTTGGCCAGTATTGCCACAGATTCCACCGCCCCGAACCCCGCCCTTGCCGCCCAGGCCGCTCTGCTGGCCCGGCCGATGACCGAGGAACGCCGGATGGCCGATGCCATTCGCGCCCTGGCCATTGATGGCGTTGAGGCGGCCAAGTCGGGCCACCCCGGCATGCCCATGGGCATGGCCGATGTGGCCACCGCCCTGTTCACCCAGGCCCTGAAATACGACGCCGCCGACCCGCGCTGGGCCGACCGCGACC
>CANFIE010000283.1 GCA_947446625.1 Acetobacteraceae bacterium
CCCCATTGCCCCGGCGCCTGGCGCGCCACCGCCTTCGCCGCCGCCGGAACCCGCCGCCCCCCCCGGCCGCGCCATTCCCCGCGCCGAAACCACCATGCTGGAAGCCGGCCCCTACGGCCCGCTGCCGCGCATCGGGCCTGATGGCCGCACCCCCATGCGGGCCTATGCCCGGCCGGTGGAGCGCGGCGAGACCCGGCCGCGCATCGGCTTTGTGCTGGGCGGCCTGGGTCACAATGTGGCGCTGACCGAGGAAGCCATTCGCCGCCTGCCCGCCAGCATCACCCTGGCCTTCTCGCCCTATGCCGGGCAGATCAGCCTGCTGCTGGACCAGGCCCGGGGCCGTGGCATGGAATTGCTGCTGGCCCTGCCGCTGGAACCCACCGGCTACCCGCTGAACAGCCCCGGCGACCGCGCCCTGCTCACCGGGCTTTCCGCCCATGACAATAACAACCGGCTGGAATGGGCGCTGTCGCGCTTCACCGGCTATGTCGGCGCCATTGGCGCGCTGGGCCCGCTGCGCGGTGAACGCTTCGCCGCCCTGAGCGAGCGCCTGGGCGCCCTGCAGGACAGCCTGCAGAATCGCGGCCTGCTGTATGTGGACCCCCGCCCCGGCGCCGGCAGCCCGGCCCGCGCCTGGGGCCGCACCGTGGATGTGGTGGTGGACGACCCGCCGAATCGTATCAGCATCGACCGCAAGCTGGGCGTGCTGGAACAGCATGCGCGCGAGCGTGGCGTGGCGCTGGGCTATGCCGGCGAAGCCTCGCCCATCCTGCTCGACCGCCTGGCCGCCTGGGCCGGCAGCCTGGAATCACGCGGCAGCGTGCTGCACCCCACCAGCGCGCTGATCCGCCGGCCCGAAGCGCCAACGCAGCGCTGACGCCCCCCCTACCCAGGCCCGGCCAGCCAGGGCATGAAGGCCGCCCCGCCGGAGACCTAGCCATGCCCCTGCCCTACCGCGCCAATGTTGGCGTTGTGCTGTTCAATGCCCAAGGCCATGTGCTGGTGGCCCGCCGGGCCGACATGCCCAATGCCGAAGGCGCCCCCGGCGGCTGGCAGTTGCCCCAAGGCGGCATTGATGCCGAGGAAGACCCCGCCGTGGCGGTGTTCCGCGAGATGGAGGAGGAGATCGGCACCCGCAACGCCCGCATCATCGCCGAACACCCGGAATGGCTGCACTACGACCTGCCGGCTGAGCTCATCGGCAAGGCGCTGGGCGGCAAGTACCGCGGACAGAAGCAGAAGTGGTACGCCATGCGCTTCCTCGGCAAAGACCACGAAATCCGGCTCGACCTTGACCCCCACCCCGAATTTGATGCCTGGCGCTGGGTCACCCTGGCCTCGCTGCCTCGGTTGGCGGTGGCTTTCAAACGAGAGATCTACGCTGTGCTGGCGCGGGACTTCGCCCGCTTCGCCGCCTGAGCCCGCCGATTTAGCCTTTGGGCAAATCCGCCCTATGCTCGGCCCATGCGCCTTGCCCTGCTGCCCCTGCTGCTGCTCGCCCTGCCCGCCGCTGCCCAGCAAAGGGTAACGGTGCAGGGCTGCCCGCTTCCCGGCACCGAATCCGGCTGCATGGTGCTGCGCTCCGCCGAGGGCTGGTACTACGACCTCTCCGCCGCCCGGCAGCGCCCGCCCATCAATGGCCGGGGCATTCGGGTAACGGGCACCCGCGCCCCGCGCACCAGCTATTGCCAGCAGGGCGAACCACTGGTGGACGTAACCTGGGAACAAACCAGCGCCGCCTGCCCGGGACGGTGAGGCCGGGGCGGGCGGGCGCCTGATCGGCCGAGCCGGCCTCGCCGCAGGCCGTGAATCAGCCGCCCAAACAAAAAGGCCAGAGCGTGGGCGCTTCAGTATGAAGCGATCACGCTCTATGGTCCGCGTCCCATGCGATACATCTCCACTCGCGGCCTGGCCGCCCCCCGTGATTTCGAAGGCGTTCTGCTGGCCGGGCTGGCCGAGGATGGCGGGCTGTTCATGCCCGAATCCTGGCCCAGCTTCTCGGCCACCGAATGGCGCGCCATGCGCGGCCTGCCCTACCACGAACTTGCCGCCCGGCTGCTGACGCCCTTCGTCGGCACCTGCCTCACCCCGGCGGAACTCGGCGGCATGACGCAGGCGGCCTATGCCAGCTTCGGCCACCCCGCCGTGGCGCCCCTGGTGCAGATCGCGCCGCGCACCTTCTCGCTGGAGTTGTTCCACGGCCCGACGCTCGCCTTCAAGGATATGGCGATGCAGCTGCTGGGCCGGCTGTTCGACCATGTGCTGAAGAAGCGCGGCGAGCGCATCACCATTGTCGGCGCCACCAGCGGAGACACCGGCAGCGCCGCCATCGAGGCCTGCCGCGACCGCGAGGCGATTTCCATCGTCATCCTGCACCCGCACAACCGCACCAGCGCGGTGCAGCGCCGGCAGATGACCACCGTGCTGTCCGGCAATGTCGCCAACCTGGCCGTGGAAGGCGACTTCGACAATTGCCAGGACCTGGTGAAGGCCATGTTCAACGACGCGCCCTTCCGCAGTGAAATGCAGCTGGCCGCCGTCAACTCCATCAACTGGGCGCGCGTCGCGGCGCAAATTCCGTACTATGCCTATGCCGCCCTGGCCCTGGGCGCGCCCGACCGCCCGGTGGCCTTCAGCGTGCCCACCGGCAATTTCGGCAATGTGCTGGCCGCCTGGGCCGCCCGGCAAATGGGCCTGCCGGTGGAGCGCCTGATCGTTGGCGCCAACCGCAACGACATCCTGGCCCGCTGGGTCACCGCCAACGACATGACCGCCCGCCCGGTGGAACCCAGCCTGTCGCCCAGCATGGACATCCAGGTTTCCTCCAACTTCGAGCGCCTGTTGTTCGAGCTGCTGGGCCGCGACGGCACCGCCACCCGCACCACCATGGAACGCTTCCGCGCCGAAGGCCGCATGCCGGTGCCCGATGCCGCCTGGCGCGAGGCGACCAAGCTGTTCCACGGCTTCACCCTGGACGATGCCGGCACCCTGGCCGAGATCAACCGGCTCTGGACCACCACGGGCTACCTGGCCGACCCGCACACCGCCGTTGGCACCGCCGCCGCCCGTGCCCATATGCCGGCTGACCCCGCCGTGCCGGTGGTGGTGGCCGCCACCGCCCACCCGGCCAAATTCCCGGATGCGGTGGAACAGGCCACCGGCCAGCGCCCGCCCTTGCCGGCCCGCATGGCCGACCTGTACGAGCGCGAGGAGCGCTACACCGTGTTGAAACCCGATCTGGGCGAGATTGAAGGCTTCGTCCGGGCCCATGCCCGGCGCAACGGGTAGCCAAGGCCCACCAAGCAGCCCGAAGCCGGTGCAGAAGCCGGCTGCATGCCCTACATAGGGTAAAGCCTACCGCCCATTCGCCAGGAACCTGCCCTTGTCCGAAGCTGTCCGCCTCACGCAACTCCCGAATGGCCTGACCGTGGTGTCTGAAACCATGCCGCGGGTGGAGACCATCTCCTTCGGCGCCTATGTCGGCACCGGCACCCGCAATGAAACCGCGGCCGAGAACGGCGTTTCCCACTTCCTGGAACACATGGCCTTCAAGGGCACCACCAAGCGCGACGCCGCCGCCATTGCCCGCGAGATGGAGAATGTCGGCGGTCACCTGAACGCCTACACGGCGCGGGAGCAGACCGCCTATTACTGCAAGGTGCTGAAGGAGGATCTGGGCCTGGCCGCCGACATCATCGGCGATATCCTGACCCACAGCACCTTCATCCCCGAGGAGCTGGAGCGCGAGCGCGGCGTGATCCTGCAGGAGATTGGCCAGGCGAACGACACGCCGGATGATATCGTCTTCGACCATTTCCAGGCCACCGCCTTCCCGGACCAGGCCATGGGCCGGCCCACGCTGGGCACCGAAGACATCATCAAGGGCATGAAGCGGGACACGCTGACCGAGTACATGCGCAACCACTACGGCCCCAGCCGCATGGTGATTGCCGCCGCCGGCGCGGTGGAGCACGAACCGCTGCTGGAACTGGTGCAGCGCCACTTTGCCGACCTGCCCAATGTGGCGGCGCATGAGCCGGAAGTGGCGCGCTATGCCGGTGGCGAGTTCCGCGAGGAACGCGAGCTGGACCAGGTCCACATCGTGCTCGGCTTCCCCAGCACCAATTACGGCCACCGCCTGCACTTCCCCACCATGCTGCTCTCCACCCTGCTGGGCGGCGGCATGTCGTCGCGGCTGTTCCAGGAAATCCGGGAAAAGCGCGGGCTGGTCTATTCCATCTATTCCTTCGCCAACCCGTTCCGCGACGGTGGGCTCTTCGCCATCTACGCCGGCACCGGGGAAAAGGAGGCCGGCGAACTGGTGCCGGTGTGCCTGGAGGAGCTGAAGAAGGTGCAGAAGGACGTGACGCAGGACGAGCTGAACCGCGCCAAGGCCCAGCTGCGCGCCAGCCTGCTGATGAGCCTGGAAAGCACCGGCAGCCGCACCGAGCAGCTTGCCCGCCAGTTGCAGGTGCATGGCCGGGTGATCCCGACCGAGGAAACCAAGCAGAAGATCGCCGCCGTCACCATCGAGCAGGTGCAGGAAGCCGCCGCCCTGGCCTTCAGCGGCAAGCCGACGTTGGCGGCGCTGGGCCCGGCGGCCAAGGTGCCCTCTCTGGCCGCCATTGCCGAAGCGCTGGCCGCATGAAGCACCTGGAAACCCTGCACGCCCTGGTGGCCGCCGCCCGCGCCGCCGGGGCCGACAGCGCCGACGCCCTGCTGGTCAGCAATGCCGCCCTTTCGGTGCAGCGCCGGCTGGGGAAGATCGAACACCTCGAACGCTCCGAGGGGTTTGACATGGGGCTGCGGGTTTTCCTCGGCCAGCACATGGCCATCGTCTCCACCAGCGACCCCACGCCCAGCGCCTTCGCCGCCCTGGCGGAACGCGCTGTGGCCATGGCCAAGGTGGTGCCGGCAGACCCCTTCGCCGGCCTGCCCGCCGCGCCCGATGGCAACGCCAGCGCCGATTTCGACCTGGCCGACCCCACCGAGCCAACCGCCGAGCAACTGATCGCCCGCGCCGCCGCTGCCGAGGAAGCCGCCCTGGCGGTTGCCGGCGTTTCCAACTCGGAAGGCGCCGAGGCCGGCTGGAGCCGCTATGAAATCGCCCTTGTCGCCAGCAATGGCTTCGCCGGGCATTACGTCCGCACCGGGCACTCGCTTTCCGCCACCGCCCTGGCCGGCAGCGGCACGGGCATGGAGCGTGACTACGACTATTCCGGCGTGGTCCACCTGGCCGATCTGGCCGACCCCGCCAGCCTGGGCCGCAGCGCCGGGGAAAAGGCGGTGGCCCGGCTGAACCCGGTGCGCGCCAAAACCGCCAGGCTGCCGGTGGTTTTCTCCCCGCGCGTCGCCGGCTCGCTGCTCGGCCATCTGGCCGGGGCGGTGAATGGCGCCGCCGTGGCGCGCGGCACCTCCTTCCTGCGGGAAAAGCTGGGCCAGCGCATCATGCCCGCCGGCATGACCCTGTTCGACGACCCGACCCGCCGCCGCGGCCTGCGCTCCCGCCCGTTTGACGGCGAGGGCATGGCCGGCCAGCGCCGCGCCATTGTGGAGGATGGCATCCTCACCAGCTGGA
>CANFIE010000284.1 GCA_947446625.1 Acetobacteraceae bacterium
GATCATCGCCGCCTGCTCCAGCAGCAGGGCGTCCTTCTCGGCGTCACTCAGGCCAAACCGGGGCGGCAGGGTCATCCATACCTTGACTCATATCCCGAGCCCGCGCGCAACCCCGCATCGCCAACCACGTGAGCATTTACCCCGTCAGGACGCATGGTGCTCTAAATCCGCTGGGTCGGCGCCCGCCAGGCCAGCACGGCGCCCAGCGCCACCAGCACCGCCGCCCCTAAAAACGCGGCGCGGAAGCCGCTCGCCATGCCCTCGGCCAGCACCGCACGCGCTGCTTCCGGCAGGCTGGGCAGCAGCCCGGCGCCTTCCCGCACCAACCGCGCGAACAGCGAGGCCGCCTCGGCGTCATGCGCCGCCAGGCTGCCGAACAGCAGCGCCCCCAGCAGCGCCGTGGCCACCGCCGCGCCCAGGCTGCGGGCAAACTGCACCGAAGCCGCCGCCGCGCCCAGCCGCGCCGGCCCGGCCGCCACCTGCACGGTTATCTGCACCACCGGGTAATGCGTCGCCATGCCCAGCGCGGCCAGGCCAAACAGCAGTGCCAAGCCCAGATTGGGCAGGCTGTCGGCAAACACCGCCGCGCCCACCAGCAGCAGGGCCGCAATCGGCAGGCCAAAGCCCGGCAGAATCATCGCCATGCCAGTGCGCGTCATGGTCTGGCCCGCCAGCATGCCGCCCAGGAAGCCACCAATGGAAAACGGCACCAGCAGCGCCCCCGCCGCCGAAGCCCCCAGCCCGCGCGCCGTTTGCAGGTAAATCGGCAAAAACGTCACCAGGCTGACAAAGGCGCCATGCACCAGGCCCGAAAGCAGGTCGGCCTTCCAAATGGCCGGCTGCGCCAGCAGCCCCAGCGGCAGCAGCGGGTGGCGGGCCGAGCGTTCCTGGCACCACAGCAGAAACAGCGCGGCCACCGCCGCCACCGCCAGGAAGAAGGCTATGGGCAGCGCCTGGGCCGAAAGCCGCTGCACCTGGCCAAAGGCCAACAGCGTCGGCGCCACAAAGCCGGCGAACAGCAGCACCCCGGCCCAGTCAAAGCTGAACGGCGCCCCGGCCTCGGGCGGTGCCCGGCGCGGCAGCCGCCAGGCCAGGGCAAAGGCCAGCCCCTGCACCGGCAGCAGAGTCCAGAAGCAGGCGCGCCAGCCCCAGCCCTCGCTAAGCCAACCACCGGCCAGCGGCCCGGCCGAGGAAGCCAGCACAAAACAGGTGGCGATATAGGCCTGGAACCGCCCGCGTTCCCGCGGCGGCAGCGCCTCGCCAATCAGCGCCATGGTCAGCGTGGTCAGCGCCGCGCCGCCGGCGCCCTGCACCATGCGCGCCACCACCAGCAGGCCAAACCCGCCGGCCAGCGCACAAAGCAGCGCGCCCAACGCATGCAGCACCAGCCCCACCAGCAGCAGGCGGCGGCGGCCAAAGGCATCGGCCAGCCGGCCAAACACCGGGGCGGCGATGGTCGCCGCCACCAGATACGCCACCATCACCCAGGTAATCCGCTCCAGCGCGCCGAACTCGGCGGCAATGGCGGGCAGGGCGGTGGCCACCAGCGTCTGGTCCACCGCGCCCAACATGATGGCCAGCGCCACACTCGGGAAAACCCGCCAAAAGGCCGCCCGCAATTCTGCCGGGGTCATCTCCGGAAAGTCGGCCGCCGCCATCTCAGGCGACCGCGTGCCGGCCCATTTCCAGGAATTTGTCGCGCCGCCGTGCCTTCAGCGTGGCCGCATCCAACGGCAGCAGCGGCTCCAGCGAGGCCCAGATCTGCCGGCCCACGCTCGCCATCATCGCCTCGGGCTCGCGATGCGCGCCGCCCATCGGCTCCGAGATCACGGTATCGATCAGCGCCAGCCGCTTCAAATCCTCGGCGGTCAGCTTCAGCGCCTCGGCCGCCGTGCTGGCCATGGCGGCATCGCGCCACAGAATGCTGGCGCAGCCTTCCGGGCTGATCACGGAATAAACCGCGTGTTCCAGCATCAGCACCCGGTCCGCCGCCGCCAGCGCAATGGCGCCACCGGAACCACCCTCGCCAATGATGGTGGCAATGAAGGGCACCGGCGCTTCCAGCCCGGCCTCAATGCTGCGGGCAATCGCCTCGGCCTGGCCGCGCGCCTCGGCCTCAATGCCGGGGAAGGCGCCGGCGGTATCCACAAAGCTGAGGATCGGCAGGCCGAACCGCCCGGCCAATTCCATCACCCGGCGCGCCTTGCGGTAGCCCTCGGGCTTGGCCATGCCGAAATTATGCCGCACCCGGCTTTCGGTATCATTGCCCTTCTCAGTACCCAGCACCGCCACGGCGCGGCCCTGGAACCGCCCCAGCCCGCCGATGATGGCAGCGTCGTCGCCAAAGGCGCGGTCGCCGGCCAGCGGCGTCCATTCGCTGATGAGCGAGCGCACATAATCCAGGCATTTCGGCCGGTCCGGGTGGCGCGCCACCAAGGTTTTCTGCCAGGGGGTCAGCTTGCCATAGGTGGAGCGCAGCAGGGCCTGCGCCTTGTCGCGCAGCTTCGAGACTTCCTCGGCCACGTCGATGCCGCCGGCATCGGTGGTGCGGCGAAGCTCCTCGATCTTGCCTTCAAGCTCGGCGATCGGCTTTTCGAATTCAAGGAAATGGCGCATTGCGGGGTCCGGTTAGCGGAAAAGCCGGCCGGGTGAAAGCGCTGCCTTCACGCCGCCGCCTCTCCGGCCAAGGGGTGGTGCGCCTCCACCAGCGCCCGCAGCCGGTCCTCCAGCACCTTGGTATAAATCTGCGTGGTGGCGATATCGGCATGGCCCAGCAAAATCTGCAGGCTGCGCAAATCCGCCCCCCGGGCCAGCAAATGGCTGGCAAAGCTGTGCCGCAGCACATGCGGGCTCACCCGCGCCGGGTCCAGCCCGGCCACTAGCGCGGCGTCCTTCAGCAGCAGCCCCAGGCCCTGGCGCGTCATGTGGCCACTGGCCGCCCGGGCCGGAAACAGCCAGCGCGGCACCGGCGCCTTGCCGCCGGCCCGGTCCAGCAGGGCCTCGCGCGCCGCCAGCCCGGCGGCGCGGGCCCGCTGGCTGATCGGCACCAGCCTCTCCTTGCCGCCCTTGCCGCGCACCGCCACCAGGGGCGCATCGGCCCGCAGCGCCAGCACCGGCAGGGCCACCAACTCACTGGCACGCAGCCCGCTGCTATACAGCAGCTCCAGCGCCGCCACCGCCTGCTGGCCGCGCAGCCCGCCCAGCCCCGGTGCCTCGGTAATCAGCTGCTCCACCTCAGCCTCGGTCAGCGGCTTGGGCAGGCTGGGGGCAGGGCGGGGGCCTTGCAGCAGCTCGGTCGGGTCATCCACCCGCACCCCCTCCCGCGCCAGAAACCGGAAAAACTGCCGCAACGCCGAAAGCCGCCGCGCCGCCGTGCGCGCCGCCAGCCCCTGGGAGGTAAGCCATTGCAGATACTGCCCCAGCAGCGCCGCCCCGGCGGCATCCGGCGCCACTTGGTGGCGGGCGCAGAAGGCGCCGAAATCAGCCAGGTCGGCCTGATAGGCCGCCAGCGTATTGCGGGCGGCACCCCGCTCCGCCGTCAGCATTTCCAGAAAGGTCTCGACGTGCAGATTCAAGGTCAGCGCGGCTGAAACCGGTCATTCGGCAGGGTGCGTTCCACCTGGCTGGTCACCGCGCCGGGCGGAAAGGCGCCAATGGCCACCACACCGGCCAGGGCCATGACCAGCACCAACAGGATCAGCAGGCTCACCGGGTTGCGAAACATGAAAGTCAGCGCTCCCTCGCGCCAGAACGGGTGGCTGTGCTACCCGTCAAGGTCGTGTCACGCAACAGCGCCTTCATCCTCACCGCCGAGGACCCTGCCGTTACCCCTTCGCTTCCGTCATTCGGGGCCGTGGGAGGCCTGCGCGCGGGCCATACCGGGCGCTCCATCGTGCTGGTCGGCATGCCCGGCGCCGGCAAATCCTCCATTGGCCGCCGTCTCGCCGCCCGATTCGGCCTGCCTTTCCTCGACGCCGATACCGAGATCGAAGCCGCCGCCGGCCTGCCGATCACGGAAATTTTCGCCCGCTATGGCGAGGCGCATTTCCGTGACGGCGAGCGCCGGGTGATCTCCCGCCTCATCTCCGGCCCGCCCGTGGTGCTGGCCACCGGCGGCGGCGCCTATGCCGATGCCCTGACCCGCAAGGCGATTCGCGCGAATGGCGCCATTGCCGTGTGGCTGCACTGCCCGCTGCCGGTGCTGCTGCGCCGCGTGGCCGGGCGCGAACACCGCCCCATGTTCCTGAACGCCGACCCGGCCGAGGTGCTGAACCGCCTCGCCGCCGCGCGTCACCCTCTTTATGCTGAGGCCGATATGGTCATTTCCTGTACCGACGAAGCCCCCGAAGCCACCACCCGCCGCGTGGCCGAGGCCCTGGAAAACTGGCGCCCGGCGCTGCGCCTGCCGGTTACCCTGGGCGAGCGCAGCTACGAGGTGGTGATCGGCCAGGGCCTGCTGGCCCGCGCCGGCGCGCTGATGGCCCCGGTGCTGCCCGCCCGCCGCGTGGTGGTGGTCACCGACGAAAACGTCGGCCCGCGCCATTTGCCCGCCCTGCGCGCCGGGCTGGAAGCTGCCGCTTTCCAGGTGCTGGCCGAAATCACCGTCCCTTCGGGTGAGGCCAGCAAGGGCTTCGCCTGCCTGCAATCAGTGCTGGAGCAGATGCTGGCCGCTGGCGCCGACCGCCGCACCGCCGTGCTGGCCCTGGGTGGCGGCGTGGTGGGGGATTTGGCCGGTTTCGCCGCCGCCGTGGCGCTGCGCGGCCTGCCCTTCGTGCAACTGCCCACCACCCTGCTGGCCCAGGTGGACAGCAGCGTGGGCGGCAAAACCGGCGTGAACCTCTCCCTGGGCAAGAACCTGGTGGGCGCCTTCCACCAGCCCCGCCTGGTGCTGGCCGATACCGATACGCTGACCACCCTGCCGCCGCGGGAACTCCGCGCCGGCTATGCCGAGGTGGCCAAGCACGGCCTGCTTTCCGGTGAGGCGCTGTGGCAATGGTGCGAGGCCAATGGCGAAAAGCTGGTGGCCGGCGACCCTGCGGCCCTGGCCCATGCGGTGCTGGAAAGCTGCAAGCTGAAATCCGCCGTGGTGGCCAGCGATGAGCGCGAGGAAAGCGCCGAGGGCGGCCGCGCCCTGCTCAACCTGGGCCATACCTTCGGCCATGCCTTCGAGGCCGAGACCGGCTATGGCGGCAGCCTGCTGCATGGCGAGGCGGTGGCGGTGGGGCTGGGGCTGGCGGCGGCCATCTCGGCCCGGCTGGGCCATTGCAGCCAGGAATTGCCCGGCCGGGTGATTGGCCACCTGCAGGCCTGCGGCATGCCCGCCCGGGTGCGAGACCTGCCGCGCGGCTACCGGGTGGAAGCGCTGATCGGCCGGATGCGGAAGGACAAGAAGGTGCGCGACGGTGCGCTGCGCTTCGTGCTGCTGAAAGCCCCGGGCGAAGCCTTCACCAGCGCCGATGTGCCGGTGGATGCGGTGGAAAGCCTGCTGCGCGACGAAGGCTGCGCGGGCTAGAGCAATATCCGTTCTGATGGGATCATCAGAACGGATTTCTTGCCCTATTTTCAAATGGTTA
>CANFIE010000285.1 GCA_947446625.1 Acetobacteraceae bacterium
CACGCAGCACCATGAAGTTGCCCGAAGGGTCTGGCCCATTGGTCAGGCCCAACTGCAGGCCGATGGGCACGCTTTCCATCTGCTGGGCAATGCTCTCGCATTCATTGGCAGCGGCCACGCGGCAGCGGGCGCGGGTGCGCTCGGGCAGGTTCAGCCCGGCGGTCACGCCCTCGGCCAAAAAGCGGCGCATGGCGCCTTCCGAGAGGATGCCGATGATATTGGGCCGGCGCTGCTGGTGCAGCTTGCGGCGGGCGGCCAGCAGGCCAAGCGCCTGGTCGGCATTCGCCCGCGCCTGGGCACGGTCGGCCGAGGCATCGGCCGCTTCGGTCCAGGCCTCGGCAATGGCGCCTTCCACGGCCTCGGTGCTGGTCTGGTAGCAGAAGGCGCCACCCACCAGCAGCAACTGGTCGGCCTGCTCCTCCACCTGGCGCAGCCGCTCCAGGAAGGCCACGGGCCGGGCAAAATACTCCACCCCAATGCCCAGCAGCGACAGCGGCGAGATCTTCAGCAATTCCGCGAGGCGCCGGATGGTATCCAGCTTGATGACCTCGCCCTTCTCATACCGGTACAGCGCGGCCCGTGAGACGCCGAGGCGGGCCGCGATTTCTTCAGCCCGAAGCCCGGATTCGAGGCGGTAGGCACGCAATTGCTGCCCAATATCGGCAAACCGCATCAAAACCTCCAGGCGTTTGTTCCCGTAGACGCTTCGTCAAACTGTGAGACGAAGCCGCCTTCGGGAGGGGGCGCCAAAAAAATGCTACAATCGCCAAACTAAAGCAACGGTGTATTGGCTATCGTACCATTCCAACCATGGCGCGAGTGGTGGGGCACCGAACCGCCCCACGCGCCGGTTGTCAATCCGGCTTGGGTGCAACCGGATGGGCCGCCAGGGCCTCCAGCGCTGTCACCATGCCGGAATGGTCCAAACCGCCATTGCCCGCGGCGATACAGGCGGAAAGCAGTTGCTGGGTGGAAGCCGTGTTGGGCAGGGCAACGCCCAGTTCGCGGGCCGATTGCAGCGCAAGGTTGAGGTCCTTCTGGTGCAATACAATCCGAAACCCAGGATTGAAGGTGCGCTTAATCATGCGCTCGCCATGCAGTTCAAGAATGCGTGAGGTGGCCAGCCCGCCGGTCAGCGCCTGGCGCACCTTGGCCGGGTCGGCGCCCGCCTTGCTGGCAAACACCAGCGCCTCGCCCACCGCCTCGATGGTCAGGGCCACAATGATCTGGTTGGCCACCTTGCAGGTCTGCCCGGTGCCGTTGCTCTCGCCCACCAGGGTGATGTTCTTGCCCATCAGCTCGAACAGCGGCGTGGCGCGGTCGAAGGCCGTCTGCGGGCCGCCGACCATGATGGTCAGGCTGGCGGCCTTGGCGCCAACCTCGCCGCCCGAGACCGGGGCGTCCAGGTATTCGCACCCCAGCGCGTTGATCTTCTTAGCGAATTCCTTGGTTGCGGTGGGGCTGATGGACGACATGTCGATGACCAGCTTGCCGGCCGAAAGCCCCGCCGCCACACCCTGGGCGCCGAACAGCACGGCTTCCACATCGGGGGTGTCTGGCACCATCAGGATGATCACCTCGGCCGCCTGGGCCACGGCGGTGGCATTGGCCGCCACGGTGAAGGCGGCGCGGGCCTCGGCGGAAAGGCTGGCGCGTTCCGGCACCACCACCTCATGCCCCGCGGCCTTGAGGTGACCCGCCATGGGCAGGCCCATGATGCCCAGACCGATGAATCCTATTTTCATATCATTTAGTCCTGAATGAGGAGTGATTGGTTCGGAATTATTTGTAGGGCTGGAACCAGCCCAGACCGGCCTCGGTATTCCCTGCCGGGCGATACTCGCAGCCAATCCAGCCTTGGTATCCCAGCGTATCAATCCGGTTGAACACGAAGGGCCAGTTCACCTCGCCGGTGCCTGGCTCGTTGCGGCCGGGGTTGTCGGCCACCTGCATGTGGCTGATCAGCGGCAGGTGCTTTTCCACCCGGCGGCAAATGTCGCCCTCGGTGATGGCGCAGTGGTACAGGTCAAACTGCAGGCCCACGCGGTCCGGCCCCAGGCCCTGGATGATGGCGGCGCCCTGGTCGGTGGTGTTGAGGAAGAAGCCGGGGATGTCGATGTGGTTGATCGGCTCGATGATCGGCTTCACCCCGTGCTTGGCGCATTCGCGCGAAGCCCAGGCCAGGTTGGCGGCATAGGTGGCCAGCAGCGTGTCATACGGCATGCCGGCGGGCTTCAGCCCGGCCATCACGTGCAGGTGCTTGCAGGCCAGGGCGTCGGCATATTCCAGCGCCTGCTTGATGCCGTCGCGGAATTCCTGCTGCCGGCCGGGCAATGAGGCGATGCCGCGCTCACCCTTGGTCCAGTCCCCCGGCGGGCCGTTGAACAGCACCTGCTGCAGGCCGTTATCCTTCAAGCGCAGGGCAATCTCGGCGGCGGTGAACTCGTAGGGGAACAGGAATTCCACGGCCTTGAAGCCGGCCTTCGCCGCCCGCTCGAAGCGGTCAAGGAAGGGAACTTCGTTGAACATCATGGAGATATTGGCGGCAAAACGCGGCATTGGCTGTACTCCCCTCCCGGTTGGCGTGCTGGGCCGACCCTACCGGCGGGACCAGTACGTTACCATAGGGACTGTCAGACGCTGGTTGGCGCGCCTGACAGTCCTCATGGCGTTGTTCGAGCGGCTGATTCACGCCGCCGGTGATTCCACCGGCGACGATCAGACGCCAGGGATGCGGAACGGGGCCCCGGGGTGGTATCGGTGCGCCTCGTTCCGGAGAAATGCCCGCATGCCCAGCACCCAAACCCCGCCCGAGGGCGGCCTGAACCCGGCGCGTGCCATTGGCCTGCTTGCCATATTGGCGTTGGGGGTGGGGTGCCTGTTTGTGCTGCGGCCGTTTCTCTCGGCGCTGCTCTGGGCGGCGATTCTCGTCTTCTCCACCTGGCCGGCCTATCGCTTCCTGCGGGAAAGGCTGAACCTGCCGGCGGGGCTGGCGGCCTTCCTGATGGTGTTCGTGGAGTTCCTGCTGCTGGGGCTGCCGCTGGTTTACGCCGCGCCCACCAGCCGCGAGGAAGTGGACGGGCTGCGCCGCAGCGTGGAGAGCCTGCTGACCACCGGCCTGCCGGGCCTGGGCGACCGGATGATGCAGTTGCCCTTCATCGGGGAATACCTCAGCGACCGTTGGGTGGCGCTGCACAGCGGCATCGATGGCGTGGCGCAGCTGCTGCAACCCTATGCCGGCAGCATCGCGGGTAGCGCGCTTTCGGTGCTGCTGGCGGTGCTGTCGGGCCTGGCGGAAGTGCTGCTGGCGCTGATGCTGGCCTTTTTCCTGTACCGAGACGGCCGCGCCATCGCCGAACGCAGCGAGGCGGTGCTGCGGCAATTCGCCGGGGGCCGCGCCGCCCGGCTGGTGGAGCTGACCGGCAATGTGACCCGCGGCGTGGTCTATGGCCTGCTGGGTACGGCGGTGGCGCAGGGGGTGATGACCACCTTTGGCCTGTGGCTGGCCGGGGTGCCGCAGCCGGTGCTGCTGGGCGTGGTGGCGGGGGTTATCAGCATTCTGCCGGTGGGCGCGCCGGTGGTGTGGATACCGGCCACGCTATGGCTGTTCACCCAGGGGCAGAATGGCTGGGGCATCTTCATGGGGCTGTATGGCGCGCTGGGCATCAGCAGCGTGGACAACGTGATTCGCCCCTGGCTGATCTCGCGCGGCGCCGACCTGCCCTTGTTGCTGACGCTGCTGGGGGCGTTGGGCGGGGTGTTTGCCTTTGGCTTCCTCGGGCTGTTCCTGGGGCCGGTGCTGCTGGCGGTGGGCTTTACCCTGCTGCAGGACTGGGCCAGCCACCCGGTGCAGGCCGAGGAGAAGGACGGCTCGCTCTCACCGTGATTGCCTTGGCCGCCAAGGGCACGTAACCATGGGCCGCCGTACCGGGGGCAACCCGGGCGCATTCAGGGAATGGCCGGTCTGACCAGGAGGCCGCGAGGCATTGTTCGCGTTCATCATTTCACGTTTGTTGCAGGCGCTGCCGGTGTTGCTGGTGGTGTCCTTCATCAGCTTCGCCCTGTTCACCTTTGTGGGGGACCCGGTGGCGGCCATGCTGAGCCAGGACGCCACCGAGGCTGACCGCCTGGCGCTGGTGGCCCTGCTGGGGCTGGACCAGCCCTGGTATGCGCAGTTCTGGAAGTTCCTGGGCAATGCGCTGCAGGGCGAGTTCGGCCTGAGCTACCGGCTGAGCCGGCCGGTGGCGGCGCTGATTGCCGAACGCGCCCCGGCCACGCTGGAGTTGGCCTTCTGCGCGGCGGTGATGACGCTGTGCCTGGGCGTGCCGCTTGGCATCTTCACCGGCATCTACCGCGACCATTGGCTGTCTCGCGTGTTCCTGACCCTGAGCCTGGTGGGGGTTTCGCTGCCCATCTTCGTGCTGGGCATGCTGCTGATATTGGTGTTCGCGGTGCATCTGGGCTGGCTGCCCAGCTTTGGCCGGGGGGAGACGGTGCAACTGGGCTGGTGGAGCAGCGGGCTGCTGACGCTGAGCGGCTTGCAGGCGCTGATATTGCCGGCCATCACCCTGGCGGTGTTTCAGCTGACGCTGATAACCCGGCTGGTGCGGGCCGAGATGCTGGAAGTGCTGCGCACCGACTACATCAAGTTTGCCCGCGCCCGGGGGCTGAGCAACCGGCGGATCAATTTCGGCCATGCGCTGAAGAATACGCTGGTGCCGGTCATCACCATCGCCGGGCTGCAACTGGGTGGCATCATCGCCTTCGCCATTGTGACCGAGACGGTGTTCCAGTGGCCGGGCATGGGCTTCCTGTTCATCCAGAGCGTGAACTCGGCCGATATTCCGGTGATGGCGGCTTATCTGCTGCTGATCTCCTGCGTCTTCGTCACCATCAACCTGGTGGTGGACCTGTTGTATTACGCGGTGGACCCGCGCCTGAGGGCCCGCCGATGAACCGCCTGGCCCGTGCGCTGGACAGCGACCTGTTCTGGTCGTTCAGGCGCTCTCCGGTAACGGTGGCCAGCGCCATTGTTGCCCTGGTTTGCGTGGGTGGCGCCGTGCTGGCGCCGGTGCTGGCGCCGCATAACGTGCTGGATTTGGCCAGTGTGAGCCTGAGCGACGCCTTCAAGCCGCCCTTCACCGAGGCCGGCTGGAGCCTGGGCAGCGACGACCAGGGGCGCGATGTGCTCTCGGCCATCATGTTCGGCGGGCGGATTTCGTTGCTGGTGGGGCTGTGCGCGGTGGTGTTTTCCGCCGTGCTGGGCGTGGCGGTGGGGCTGGCCGCCGGCTACCTGGGCGGCGCGGTGGATGCCGTGCTGATGCGCGTGGCGGATGTGCAACTGACCTTCCCCTCCATCCTCGTGGCCATGCTGGTGGACGGCATTGCCCGCGCCGCCTTGCCGCAGGAAGTGCATGAGAAGGTGGCGCTGCTGGTGGTGATCTTCGCCATTGGCATTTCCAGCTGGCCGCAATTCGCCCGCACCGTGCGCGGTTCCACCCTGGTGGAGCGCAACAAGGAATATGTGCTGGCGGCGCGGGTCATCGGGCTGGGCGGCGGGCGCATCATGTTCA
>CANFIE010000286.1 GCA_947446625.1 Acetobacteraceae bacterium
ATTTGCGAGGAGACGGGCAAGTCGGTGCGCTTCATGTCGCCGCCCAGCACCGGCTTTCGGCTGATGCGCGATGCCGTGCTTTCATTGAGCCTGGAACAGGATTTCTGCCGCGACCTGCTGCATTGGCGCACCAGCCGGCCGCACAGCTACCACAACAGCCCGCTGAACAGCTTTTTGCCCGATGATGCCAGCTTTGGCGGCGGCCCGGCCTGCGGCGCCACGCTGCAGAATGTGAAGCTGGGCGAGGATGACTATCTGTTCGACCATTTGCGCAGCGGCTTCCATTTGCTGCTGTTTGTGGGCGCTGAGGGACCGAACGCGCAGCAGCAGGCGCTGTTGCAGGCGGCCTGGCAGCAGAAGCTGCCGCTGGTGCGCGTGGTACTGGCGCCGCGCCCGCTGCCGGCCCTGGGTAGCCTGGCCGAGGTGGTGATTGCCGATGCCAAGGGCGCGGTGGCCGGGCGCTATGCAGCGAGGCCGGGCGTGGCGGTGCTGGCACGGCCGGACTTGCACGTATGCGCCCGCTGGGCGGAACCAACGGTGGAGAAGCTGCTGGCGGCGCTGGCCACCGCCTGCGGCAGGAGCGCGGCATGATTGCCAAGAAGCTGAGCAATGCCGAGCAGGAAGCGGTGTACGACCTGTTGGCCGAGGCGGTGGATGCGGTGCCGGAGGCGCAGCGCCTGCTGTTCTTTGCCAAGCTGAGCCTGGTGCTGGCGAATATGCTGGCCAGCCCCGGGCAGGTGGCTGTGGCGGTGAAGGCCGCGGCGGCGCAGTTGCGGCCCGAGGCGTAGCCGCGCGCCTACGCGGGTCGTCTGCCGCGCGCTTACGCGGGCCGTCTGCCGCGCGCCTACGCGGGCTGAATTCCGCGCGCTTACGCGCGACGCAACGTAATGGTGAAGATGGCGCCGTGCAGCGCGGCTTCCGGCGGGGCATTGGCGGCGGAGATGCTGGCGCCCCAGCTTTGCAGAATGCCCTGGCAGATGCACAGGCCCAGCCCGGTGCCGATGCCCGCTGGCTTGGTGCTGAAGAAGGGCTCGAACAGCCGGGGCAGAATAGCCGAAGGAATGCCAGGGCCGGAATCCGCCACGTGCAGATGCACCAGGGTTGGCTCCACCGTGGCGCTGATAAGCAGCTTGCGGCTGTCGGCTGGCTGGGCGGCCAGGGCGTCGCGGGCGTTCATCAGCAGGTTCAGCAACACGTGTTCCAGCAGCACCTGGGTGCCCATCACCTCGGGCATTCCCTCGGGCAGGGCGGTGGTCAGTTCCACCTCGGCATCGCGCAGCGCCTGGCCGCACAGCACCTGGGCGCCGCGCAGTGCATCGGGCACCGCAATGGCGCCCACGGAATCGCCGTCTCGGTGCGCGAACAGGCGCAGATGGTCGGTGATTTCCTTGGCGCGGCGGGTCATGCGGCCAATGCGTTCCAGCCGTTCCAGCACGAAGGGCGCGGCTTCGGCAGGGTTGCTTTCCAGCTTGTTCTTCATGTTCTCGGCCGAGAGCAGGATGACCGCCAATGGCTGGTTCATTTCATGCGCCAGGCCGGCGGCCAACTCACCCAGCGTGGCCAGGCGGGCGGCGGAGATTGCGGCGGCGGTGGCGGATTTCTCGTCGGAGATATCGATGACGGATCCGACAACCTGCAGGCCATCGCCATCGCGGCCAATCAGGGCGGAAGTACTGCGAATCCAGCACAGGCTGCCATCGGCGCGGCGCAGTTGCTGGTCTCGGCTGGCGCGGCCGGAAGCCTCCAGTTCAGCGAAAATCGCCTGCCGGTCGGCCGGCTCAAGCGGCGGTTCCACATGGTTCAGCACCACGTCGTCGTGGTAGGCGCCGTCGGCTGAAAGCCGCAGCATGCGGGCGGCGCCCACGCTCATGTAGTCGCGGCGGAAGCTGCCATCCGGGAACAGCGTGTTGAGGTAAACCGCGCCCTCGATGCCGTTCAGCACCCGGGCCAGCTCGGTGCGGCGTACCTCCGCCGCTTCGGAAACCGCCGCCATGGCTTCGCGTTCGGTGGTGATGTCGGTCATTGAGCCGACTGCCTCAATCACGTCGCCGTGGTGGCCGATGGTTGTGCAGGTAATGCGCACCCAGCCCAGCGTGCCATCGGCGCGGCGCAACTGGCTATCAACCGTGAAGCGGCCGGAGTGCCGCAGGTCGTGCAGCAGGTTTCCGCGGCCGGTTGTGTCCAGCGGCGGCACCAGATGTTTGACGAGTTGCGTATCCTCGTGTGGCGCATCCGGGCTGAGGCGCAGCAGGCGCCGGACGCCCGCGCTCATATATTCCCGGGTGAAGGTGGCGTCGGGGCGCACCTTCATCAGGAACACCGCGTTGTCCAGGCCATCCAGCACGCGGGCCAGTTCGGCGCGGCGTTCCTCGGCGGCGTGCAGCAGCACGGCCTGGGCAGCCTTCTCCTCGGTGATGTCGGTGATGGCGCCGACCATGCTCAGCGATTCCGCAGTCTGGTCCAGCAGGCTGATGCTGATGCGGACCCAGCCCAGCGAGCCATCGGCGCGGCGTAATTGATGTTCTCGCACCAAGGTGCCATGGGCGCGCAGATGCGCCTCGCTTTCCTCCAAATGCTGCGGCGAGAGTGGCGGTTCCAGGTGCTGCAATACGCGGTCGTCTTGGTATTGCGCGCCGGGCGCATCCAGCCGCAGCAGGCGGCGGGCGCCGGCGCTCATGTATTCGCGGATGTGGCTGCCGTCGGCGAAAGCCCGGCTGAGGTAGATGGCGCCGTCGATGCCATCCAGCACCTTGGCCAGTTCGGCGCGGCGCATCTCGGCGGCCGCGGCCACGGCGGCCTCGGCGGTCTTCACATCCTCAATGTCGGTCAGCAGGCCAACAACCTCAAGGCCGTCGGCATCCTGGCTGATGACGTTGGTTTGCAGGCGCATCCAGCGCAGGCTGCCATCGCCGCAGCGCATCTGCATTTCCTCGGCATGGCTGCCGGTTTCGCGCAGCATGGCGAAGTGGTGTTGGCGGTCGGCCTCGGTCCAGGGTGGCTCGGCGCGCTGCACAATGCGTTCATGCGGGTTGAACTGTTCCGGCGCCAGCCGCAGCACCCGCATGGTGCCGGTGGAGAGATTGGTGGGCAGCGCCGCGCCCATGGTGGAGATGCGTTGGACGAAGACGGCGGCGTTCATGCCGTTCAGCACCCGGGCCAATTCCTGGCGGGCGGCTTCGGCGGTATCCAGCGCGCGGTGTTCGGCAATGCGGGCGTTGAACAGCCACAACGAAGCGCTGGCGCTGAGGATCAGCAGTGCCAGCCCTGCTTCGGCCAGCCAGAACAGGCGGCGGCGTTCGTGGAAGCCCAGCATCACGCGTTCAGCGGTGACGGAAATGCCAACAACCAGCGGGGCGCCGGGCACGCGGCGCAGGGCAATGAAGCGATCCTCTCCACTCAACCTTGAGACGCGGCGGGTGACGCTGAAGCCTTCGGCATTGAAGACCCATCCCGTGTTGCGTGACGCACCGAAGTCCACCGCCTCGGGGTTGCTGATGGCCAGCAGGCTGCCATTGGCACGGAACAGGGAAATCCGGTGGCCGGGTTCCATTTCCAGCGTGGCCATTTGCGCCGCCAGCAGGGCTGGGTCCAGCGAGAGCACACCGACGCCGGCGAAGCTGCCATCGGCGAAGGTCAGGCGGCGGCTGAGCTGCACGCTGGGCCGGCCCGAGACGCGACCGACCAGGCGTTCACTGACGAAGAGCCCGCTGCCGGGTTGCAGGTGCGCGCGGAAATGCGGGCGGTCGCTGAGGTTCACATTGGCGTTGTGGTTCAGCGTGCTCCAGCGGTTGATGCCGTCGGCATCAACGAGTGCGGCCTGAAACACGGCGGCGCGGTTGGCCTGGGTTATCATGTCCAGGCGGCGCTCCAGCCCGGCAACCAGGCCGGTTGCCCCCTGCTGGCGCAGGCGGGCAAAATCCTCAAGCATCTCGAAGAAGAGCTCAAAGCCTTCCAGGTAGCGCAGCATCAACTGGGTGGCTGTCTGGGTGCCCAGTTCCAGCCGGGCCATCTGGCGGGTCTCGGCAGCTTCCTCGCTGCGGCGGATGGAATAGGCAATGCTGAGGTGCAGCGCCAACAGTGCCGCCGCCAGCAGGCTGAGGCGCAGCCAATGGGCGCGCAGCCAGGCAGCCGCACCATCGGGTAGCGCCAGGCGCATCAGGCGGGCAGCCGCAGCGTGGCTTCCGTGCCGCCTGCTTCAGGCCGGCGCAGCAGCAGGGCGCCACCATGCAAATGGGCAATGCGATCAGCCATGGCCAGCCCAAGGCTAAGGCGGGTGCTGTGGCGCAGGTTCACGGGCTCTGTGGTGGCGAAGGGCAGGTGGGTGGCGGTGAGCAGGGCTTCGGGCAAGCCGGGACCCTGGTCGGTCACGGTCAGCAGCACATGCCCGGCCTGTTGCGTGGCACCAAGGGTTACCGCACCGCCGGCGGGGCTGGCCTGCACCGCATTGTCGAGCAATTCCCGCAGCGCCAGGGCCAGCAGGGTTGGGTCTGCCTGCAAGGTGAACGCTTGCGGCAGGAATTGCAGCAGCGTGAGCTGCCGCATCGCGGCGGCGTCCACTTGTTCGGTCAGCGCCTGGGTCAGTACCGACTGGGCGGCCAGGGCTTGTGGCCTGACTTCGGCATCGGGCCGCTGCAAGGCGTCAAAGTCCAGCAGGCGGTTGATGTTGGTCAGCAGGCCGCGGGCGCCTTCGGCAATGGCCTGGGCGAAGTTGTGCACTTCCTCGGCCGGCAGGTCTGGCTGTTGCAGCAATTCGGCGTAGCCCAGAACCGGCACCAGCGGGGTGCGCAGGGCATGGGCCAGCACGGTGGCACGGTCGGTGGAATGGCCGGGGGCCACCATGCCATTGCCGGCGAGCAATGCGGTTAGGCGCTCGCGCAGGGCAGCGGTATCGGCCTCGGCACTGGCCAGGGCCAGGGCCTGGCGCTGCTGCCGGCAGGCGCGGGCGCGGCGCTGGGTGGCGCGGTCCATTGCCATGCGGGCGGCGTTGATGATCTCGGCGGTGCCGAAGGGCTTGGTGAGGAAGTCCACCGCGCCGTCTCGCATGGCCTGGGTGGCGGCGGCCAGGGCGGCATGGCCGGTGATGACCACGGCTTCCAGCGCCACCGTGTCGTCCTGGCGCTCGGTCATGGCCTGGCGCAGCAGGGTAAGGCCATCCATGCCCGGCAGGCGCAGGTCCGTGACCATGGCGGTGATGTTGGGATTGGCGCGCAGATGGGCCAGGGCTGCCTGGGCGTCTCCGGCGGTAACAACCTGTATGCCGGCGGCGCCGAGCGTGTCGGCCAGCGCCTCCAGCATATCGGGTTCGTCGTCCACCAGCAGCAGGTGTGGTGGCGTTGTCACCGGGGCCGCCTGGCTCATGTGTCGGGGAAGCCGATGAAGGTGTAGCCCTGGCTGCGCAGGGCCTCGATACAGCGGCCATTGCGGCGCGGGCCCAGCTTGCGGCGCAGCAGGTAGACAATACTGTTCAGCGAGCGGTCATGGTCATGCGGGGCGCGGCCGAACACATCCTCCAGCAACCTGGTGCGGGAAATGGCCTTGCCCGGGGTTTG
>CANFIE010000287.1 GCA_947446625.1 Acetobacteraceae bacterium
GGGTGTTACGGTGGTGGTCATGGTGTCTCCCCCTTTGGTGTTAGGGGCATCATGGCGCGGGGTTGGGGCCGGCGCCAGATCGCCGGAGCGCCGCAGGGCGCGGAGGCGTGAATCTGCCGCCTACAGCCGGCGCCAGATCTCCACCATGCCGCCCACTTCCTGCACCTCGGCCACGCGCACATAGCTGCGGCGCAGGGTGGTGGCGATATTGGCGCGCACCCGGCGGCGCATGCTGCGCCACACGCTGCGGTCCACCACAATAATCCGTGGGCGCCCGGCCAGAATGCGGTTCACCTCGGCATCGGCATCCACGCCGGTCACCTTGTCGAACGCGCAGGTCAGGTGCCCGGGGAAGGCGAAGCGCGAGGGCACGCCAGCGCCCGACATCACGTAAACCGCCGGGTGGTAGTTGGCGATGAAGATCGGCTCGCCGCGACGAATCTGCTGGCGGATGATCTCGGCCACCTGGCGCGGCGGGTCCGGGCTGTCCCAGCCGCGTTCCAGCCGGGGCAGGGTATCGGTGGCCCAGGCGTGCAGCGCAACGGCGCCCACCAGGCCCAGGAATACCGGCTTCGCCAGGCCGGGGCGCAGCAGCCAGGCCAGCTTCCAGGCGCCCATGGCGGCCAGAATGGCCAGCGGCGCCAGCAGAATGACGAAGTAGTGGTTGAAGTACATGCCTGGCCCGGCCACGGCCAGGGCGGCGGCGGCCAGCCACAACAGGCTCAGCCCCACCAGCAGGGCGGCGGGGTGGCGCCAGCCCTGCCGCCGCAGGCCCAGCGGCGCGGCGCAGGCCAGCAACAGCGGCCACAGCAGGTCCAGCCCGGCATCGCGGATGCGGTTCCAGACATCGGCGGTTTCCAGCGCCGCGCCGGCATAAGCCAAGGGCGCCAGGAAGCTGCCGTACAGGAAGGCGCTGAACTCGCCCCGCGCCGCATAGGCCACACCAAACAGCACGGTGGGCAGGGCGCAGAGCGCGGCATAGGCGGAGGCCATGGCCAGCACGCGGCGCAGCGGCAGCGCGCCCACACGCCAGGCCGGCGCCACCAGCATCAAAAAGCTCAGGCAACCCAGTGGCATCACCACCGGCTTGATGGTCAGCGCAAAGCCGATCAGCGCGCCCATGCCCAGCAAATCCGCCCAGCGCGGCGCGGCGTTGCTCTCAATGGCCCGCACCGTGGCGCGAATGCCCAGGAACAGGGCGCCGGAAACGAAGGGCGCGAACAAAATCTCGGTGTTGGAAGCCAGGCCGCCCAGGATGACACTGGTGGCAATGTACAGCACCGCCGCCGCCAGCCCCACCAGGCGCGGGCCATGCAGCACCCGCACCGTGCGGTAGGCCAGAAAGGCCGTGGCCGCCACGCATAGCGCGCCCAGCAGCCGGATGGTCATGATGGATTTGCCGAACAGCGTCAGCGCCACGGCAAACAGGGCAGGGGCGCCCACCGGGTGCATGTCCCACACCGCCACATAGGGCCAGCCGCCGCGCAGCCATTCGCGCGCCTGCAGCAGGTACAGCCCCTCATCGGTATCAATGACGGAGGTGCGGAACGACATGACGCGCGCCGCCAGGGTCAGCGCCAGCAGCAGCAGGGGAATCGCCAGCGCCTGGGCCAGCGGATGCGCGGCCACGGCAGCGCCCAGCCCCAAAAGGCGGGTCCGAAGGCCATGGGCAAGCGGCAAAGCGGCGCTGGAGGCGGGGTTGGTCATGGTTCTCTTGGCGCAGGCGCCGGGTGCAAGGTCATTCCAGGCAAGAGCCTTCCCCATGAAGGCGCCGCCCGCAAGCCCTTATGCAGAGCAGGCCATGGCTTTGCGGTTTATCTGTGGTGGCCATCGCCCTGGCTTGACGTCGGCCCGCCCCCGCCGGAGGCTTCCGCCATGCCGCAGAACCCCACGCCAGACCCCGTCACCCTCGCCGTCATCGACAATCGGCTACGGGCCATTGTTGAGGAAATGGGCGAGGCGATGCTGCGAACCTCCTATTCGCAGATCCTCAACTCGTCCCGCGACTTCTCCATTGCCTTGTGCGATGCAGCATGCCGGCTGGTGGCCCAGGCCGACCACATCCCCGTGCATGTGGGCGCCATGCCCTGGGCGGCGAAGGCGGTGGCGGAAGCCTTCGCCGGCAATATCCACCCCGGCGACACGTTTTTGCTGAACGACCCCTATTTCGGCGGCAGCCACCTGCCGGACCTCACCATTGTACTGCCGGTCTTCGCCGAGGGGGCGCTGCGCTTCTGGTCGGTGGTGCGGGCGCATCAATCCGACATCGGCGGCGCCACCCATGGCGGCTACAACCCCGGCGCCACCGAGATCTGGCAGGAAGGCCTGCGCGTGCCGCCGATTCGGCTGGGCGAGAAGGGCGAGCTGCGCGCCGACCTCATCCGCATGCTGGCCACCAATACCCGCGTGGCGCGGGATTTCACCGGCGACATGATGGCCATGATCGGCGCCGCCCGGCTGGGTGAGCGCCGGCTGGACGCGCTGCTGGCGCATTACGGCGCCGTGCCGCTGGATGCCGCCGTGGCCCAGGTGCTGGCGCTCTCGGAAGCGCATGCCCGCCGCATCGTGGCCGCCTGGCCCGATGGTACCTGGCAGGGCGAGGCGGTGCTGGATGATGACGGCTTCGACCGCACGGACATCGTCATCCGCGCCACCTGCACCAAGCGCGGCGACAGCCTGACGGTGGACCTCACCGCCTCCGACCCGCAGACCACTGGCTTCGTCAACTCCAGCTTCGCCAATATGCGCAGCGCCGTCGCCATGGCATTTGCGTTCCTGCTGGACCCCGAGGTGAGCAAGAATGACGGCGCCTTCCGCCCGCTGGAGGTGCTGGCGAAAGAGGGCACGGTGGTCTGGGCCAAGGACGGCGCCCCGGTGACCATGTGCACCAGCCATTGCTCCAATGAGATTGTGGAGGCGATCATTCGCGCCATGGCCGGCTGCTGCCCGCAGCGCGCCATGGGCGGCTGGGGCCGGCGCTTCCGCGTGGCCATTCAGGGCAAGGATGCGCGGCGCCCCAACAAGGGCTTTGTCTGGCACCTGTTCCACGCTCGCCCCGGTGGCGGCGGCAGCGCGGGTGGCGATGGCTGGTCCACCGCCGGGGAATGGCACAGCGCTGGCGGGCTGAAATTCGGCAGCGTTGAAATGGCCGAGGCGCGCTTCCCCCTGCTGTTCGAGAAGCACGAATTCCTGCCCGGCACGGCAGGGCAGGGGCAGTTCCGCGGTGGCCTGGGCGCCGAGCTCAGCCTGCGGGTGGAAAGCGACGGCCCCTGCCGCGCCAATACCGCCGGCGACGGCATTCGCCACGGCGCGGCCGGCATGTGCGGCGGCGAGGATGGCAAGCCGCACCACTACGTGCTGGCGCGCGACGGCGGCGAGGCAACGGTGCTGAAGACCAAAAGCACCGGCCTGGTCATCAACCCTGGCGACCGGCTGCTGGTGCAATCCGGCGGCGGCGGCGGTTGGGGCCCAGCGGAACAGCGCAGCGCCGCCGCGCATGAACGCGACAAGCGCGAGGGGTATGTGTGATGCCGGCCGGGCCTAAGCCGCTACCGCAGACACTGCATGAGCATCTGGGCCATTACGTCTATGGCCTGGTGGACCCGCGAGACGGTACCTTGTTTTATGTCGGCAAGGGCCAGGGCGATCGCGTTCTGCAGCATGAGTGGGACGCCCTGGGCACCGGATCCACCGGGCCGAAGCTGGACCTGATTCGTGAAATCCAAAGTGCCGGCCATGAGGTCCGCAAGGTCATCCTGCGACGCGGCCTCACCGAATCCTCAGCGTTTGAAATCGAGGCGGCCATCATCGACGCGGTCAGCCATTTCGGCGCCTCGCTCAAGACCCTTGTGCGCGGCAAGGGTACTGAATTCGGTCTTCGCAGCCTTGAAGCGTTGAGGCTGGAATTCAACGCCAAGCCACTTGAGATTGACCGACCCACCATCATCGTGGGCATCAACAATACGTGGTTTGAAGACATCAAACCGCACGACCTTTGGAAAATGTCCCGCAGTTGGTGGCGATGCAAGCCAGAGGAACGAAAGCCTAGACCTTTGCTCCTACTTGCTGTGGCGCAGCAGATCGTTCGCGGTGCCTGGACACTCGACCCGTCCTCGCTGGGCAGGTGGGACCGACCGGATTGGGATGCGCTTCCCGCAGCCAAGAAGCGGTTCTTTTACAAGGATGACCGGGCCAAGTTTGAAGCCAATCGTTTTGAAGGTTGGAGATTCGATGGCAAGCCCGCAGCCGATGCCGACCGCTACTTAGGAGCCACCTTCAAGTTCGCACCACGCAGTGCCTTTCAATATCTCCCTCCCGTGCCCTAGGCCGACACCATGACCTCCTCCCCCACCCTCCGCATTGGCATCGACGTCGGCGGCACCTTCACCGACGTGGTCTGCATCGCCGCCGATGGCACCGAGACGCTGGCAAAGGCCTCCTCCACCCCGCATGACCAGAGCGAGGGCGTCATCAACGGCCTGGCCAACCTGGCCACTGCGCTGGGGCTGGAACTGCCCGCCTTGCTGGCCCGCACGGAACGCATCGTTCACGGCACCACGGTGGCGACCAACGCCCTGCTGGAACGCAAGGGCAGCAAGCTGGCCATGCTGACCACCGAAGGCCACCGCGACGTGACCGAAATGCGCGAGGGCCTGAAGCCCGAACGCTACGACCTGCGCCTGGCCGCGCCCGAGCCGCTGGTGCCGCGCCGCCTGCGCCTGGGCGTGCGCGAGCGTCTGCGCGCCGATGGCGCCGTGGCCATGGCGCTGGACCAGGCCAGCCTGGATGCCGCCATCGAAGCCCTGCGCGCCGAGCAAGTGGAAAGCGTGGCGATCTGCTTCCTGCATTCCTGGCGCGACCCGGTGCATGAACGCGCCGCCGGCGCCGCCGTGGCCGCAGCCCTGCCCGGCGTCTTCGTCACCCTCTCCGCCGATGTGCTGCCGCAGATCAAGGAGTTCGAGCGGTTCTCCACCACGGCGGTCAACGCCTATGTCGGCCCGGTGGTGTCGCGCTATCTCGGCCGCCTGCGCGGCCGGCTGGGCGAGGCTGGGTTCCTTGGCCCGGTCTTCGTCATCCTCAGCCATGGCGGCGTGGCCCCGGTGGAGGAAGCGGCGCGGCTGGCCGTGGGCACCGCGCTTTCCGGCCCGGCCGGCGGCGTGGCGGCGGCGGTGGCGCTGGCCCGCGCCGGGCTGGGGCAGGACCTCGTCACCTTCGACATGGGCGGCACCTCCACCGACATCGCCATGGTGGCGGGCGGCGAAGCTGCGCTGGGCCGCGGCCGCGTGGTGGGTGGCGAGCGCATTGCGCTGGAGAGCCTGGATATCGTCACGCTAGGCGCCGGTGGTGGCTCCATCGCGCATCTGGGCAGTGGCGGCACCATGCAGGTCGGGCCGCAATCGGCCGGTGCGGTGCCGGGGCCGGCGGCCTATGGCCTGGGCGGCACCCAACCGGCCGTCACCGACGCCAATCTGGTGCTGGGCTACCTGGATGCCGGCAACTTCCTCGGCGGTGCCCGCCAGTTGGACCTGGCCGCCGCCGAACA
>CANFIE010000288.1 GCA_947446625.1 Acetobacteraceae bacterium
AGAGCATCCAGACTGCGCTGAATTCGCGATCAGGACCTTGCCCGTGGAACTGCGCCAGCTGACAACCTTTCTGGCGGTGGCCGAGCAGGGCAGCCTGCGCCGTGCCTCGGCCCGGCTGCGCGTGGCCGAGACGGCGCTGAGCCGGCAGTTGCGGCTGCTGGAGCAGGAGTTTGGCGTGGCGCTGTTTCGCCGCCATGGCCGGGGCCTGGCGCTGACACCGGATGGGGTGGCGCTGCGCGAGCGGCTGGTGCCGCTGCTGAACGGCCTGGCGCAGTTGAAGACCGATCTGCAATCCCGCAGCGGCGAAGTTGCCGGCCAGGTGACGCTGGGCCTGCCCTGGCTACTGCTGGAGCGGCTGAGTACCGCGCTGGCGCGGCGGTTCATTCGGCTCTACCCGGCGGTGAATATTCGCTTCATCGGTGGCTTTGCCGACCATCTGCGCGAAGCCCTGCTGGGTGGTGAGGCGGATGTGGCGCTGCTGTTCGACCCGGCGCCGGCGGCGGCGCTGCTGCTGCGGCCCTTGCTGAGCGAGCCGGTGATGCTGATTGCCGCGCCCGCCGCCGGCTACCGGCTGGACCAGCCCGTGCCGTTCCGCCAACTGGCCGGGGTGCCGCTGGTGCTGCCCAGTCCGCGCAATCCCTTCAGGCAACGCATTGAGGCGCTGGCCGCCGCGCAGGACGTGCCGCTGAACCTGCGCTTTGAGGCCGAGGCGCTGGCGCCGCAGAAGGCGCTGGTGCTGGAAGGGGTGGCGGAGATGCTGGGTTCGGTGGAGGGGGTGCGGCAGGAATTGGCCGCGGGCACGCTGTGCGCGGCGCCGCTGAGCGCGCCGGAGGTGGTGCGGACGCTGTACCTGGCCGAGCCGCGCGACCGCCCGCTTTCCCGCGCTGCAAGCCTGCTGGCCGAGGCGGTGATGGCGGAGATCCGGGGCGAGGTGGCGGCTGAACTTCCTGGTTGACTCGCAACCTCTCGGCGCTAGCATCCTTGGTAATAAGCTACAAAAATATAAAAAATGGGGAGCGCCATGACGATGAATCGTCGCCAAATTCTGGCTGGATCCGCTGCTGGTATCGCCGCCATGGCCACGGGCCTGGCTGCCCCGGCGCTGGCGCAGAGCGAGCCGATCAAGATCGGCTACCTGCCGGCGCTCACTGGGCCAAGTTCGTCCACCGGCATTGGCATGACGCGTGGCACCGAGCTGGCGGTTGCCGCCATCAACAGCTCTGGCGGCATCAATGGCCGGCCGATCGAGCTCATCATCCGGGATACGCAGAGCGACCCGACCAAGGCGGTGAACGCGGTGGCGGAACTGACGCAGCGCCAGCGCGCCAGCCTGATCTGGGGGCCGCTGAATTCGGGCGAGGCGCTGGCCGCCACGCCGCTGGTGGCGCGCAATGGCGTGCCCATGGTGCACCCGTGCTGGGTGGATGAACTGATCGACGTGAAGAAATACCCCATGTCGTTCCGCAACGCGCCGACCAATACCCAGGTGGGCGGCGGTGCCAACCACTATGTGGTGGATGTGCTGAAGCTGAAGAAGGTGGCGGTGATCAGCGACACCACCGGCTATGGCACGGCCTCGGTGAATACCTATGTGCCGATGCTGCGGGCCAAGGGCGCCGAGGTGGTTTATTCCAACCATGTCGACGCGGCCAACCCCGACCTGCGGCCCGAGCTGATGCGCATGCGGGCGGCGGGCGCCGAGGTCATCATGCCCTGGAGCGTGAATGCCGGCTTCCTGTCGCGCATTCTCAACACGCGCGGCGCCATGGGCTGGGATGTGCCGGTGGTGGGGCAGACCACGCTGGGTTCCGGCCAGACGCGGGCGCTGCTGGAGAAGCCGGAGTTCTGGAACCGGGTCTATTCCAACAACTTCCGCAATTGCTGCTACGCCAATGGCCAGTTGCCGGCCAGCGCGGCCGAGTTTGTCACCCGGCTGAAGGGCGCGCGGGTTGAGTTCAACGACACGCTGCTGTGGTGGGTGGCCAATGGCTGGGATGCCATGTTCATCATTGCCGAGGCGCTGAAGGCCGCCGGTACCAAGGCGCAGGATGTGGTGAACCACTTCCAGCGGGTGAACCGCCGCCCCGGCGTGTTCGGCACCATCAGCTGGACCGCTGACCAGCACAACGGCTTCCTCGACAGCGAAGTGGTGATGTGCGAGGTCAATTCGCTGCGCGACGGCGCCTTCAACCTGGCGCCTGGCTACTAGAAGCCAGGCAATGCTGGAATCGATTGTTTCGTACGGCCTCGCGATCGGGGCCGTCTACGCGCTCATCGGCATTACCTACAACGTCATGTACTCGGCCTCTCGCGTGTTCAGCTTTACCGCTGGCATGCTGGGCATGCTGGGTGGCGTGCTGGGGGCGGTGTTCATCTCTCGGCTGGGGCTGAACGCGGCGGTGGCGCTGGTGCTGGTGCTGGCCTGCGGCGCGGTGATTGGCATGGTGACGGAGGTGCTGACGGTGCGCCCGGTGCTGAAGAGCATCGAGCAGCACCTTTACGTGCTCTCCACCCTGGCCTTTGCGCTGATGGTGCAGCAGGTGACGGCGATTGAGTTCGGCACCGAGGCGCAGCCCTTCCCGGTGCTGGTGCCGATTGAAAGCGGCTGGCTGGACCAGAAATTCTGGCTGCCGCTGCTGGCTTGCGCCGTCACCATCGTGGGGCTGGAGTTGCTGTATCGGCGCACGCTGATTGGCCGCGCCTTTCTGGCGATTGCCGAGGACAGCTACGCCGCCCGGGCGCTGGGCCTGCCGGAGACGCGGCTGCGCCTGGCCTGCTACGCCATTGCCGGGGTGATTGGCGCGCTGGCCGGCTTTACCGGGGCGCAGATGCTGCTGGCCTATTTCGGCAACCAGGCCATCCTCAACTTCTATGGCTTTGTGCCGGTGGCGCTGGGCGGCATGGGCTCGAACCGCGGTGCGGTGGTGGGCGGGCTGGCGCTGGGCTTGTTCCAGCAGGCGGCGGCGGTGATGTTCGGCGGCCTGCACGCGGCTATTGCGGTGTTCGTGGTGTTCATCGTGGTGCTGTTGCTGCGGCCTGAAGGCCTGGCCGGCGCGGTTTCGGGGCGGCGGGTATGAGCGGCGTGGCCTCCTCTCAGCGCAAGCTGATGACCAGCCTGCCGTGGCTGGCACTTGGCCTGGTGGCGCTGCTGCTGCCGTTGTTTGATGACGCCTATGTGGGCGTTATCGCGCAGCGCGCCTTCATCTACTGGATTCTCAGCGCCGGGTTGAACCTGCTGGTGGGCTTTGCCGGGCAGATTGCCATTGGCTGGGTGCCGATGCTGACGCTGGGCGCCTATACCACCGCCGTGCTGACCGCCGGCACGGTGACCGAGGAGTGGAACGCTTATCTGGCGCTGGCTGCCGGTGGTGTGGTGGGGGCGGTGTTCGGCGTCATCATCGGGCTGCCGGCGCTGCGGCTGCGGACCTTCTACTTCGCCATGACCACGCTGGGCTTCACCACCATCACCACCCAGGTGGCGCTGGCCTGGAAGAGCGTGACCGGCGGTGGCGTGGGCACGCCGGGGCCGGTGTTTCCTTGGCCGTTCGAGCCGGGCTGGGGGTTTTATTACCTCTGCCTGCTGCTGGCGGCGGTGGCTACCTGGATGACCGCCAATGTGGGTGCCAGCCGCTTTGGCCGGGCGCTGATTGCGCTGCGTGATGCCGAGGTGGCGGCCGAGGCTTCGGGCATCGCCAAGCCGCGCTTGCTGGTGCTGATCTTCCTGCTGGCCGGGGCGCTGGGTGGGGTGGCTGGTGGGCTATTCGCCTCGCTGCAATCCTACATCACGCCCGATGCCTTCAGCTTTGAGATGTCGGTGCTGTTCTTCATCGCCATTCTGATTGGTGGGCGTGGTTCCATATTGGGGCCGGCGCTGGGCACCATCATCCTGACGGCGCTGCCGGAATTCGCCGCACCGCTGGTGCAGTGGTCCACCTTCCTCTACGCCGCGCTGCTGCTGCTGATTGTGCTGATCATTCCGGGTGGCATTGCCGCGCTGCTGGATTTCAGCAACCGGCGGCCGCTGCCGCAGCACCGCGAGATTCTGCCGCAGCCAAGCCTGCTGCGCGCCGTGCTGGGGCGGCAACAGGCGCCGCAGCAACTGGATTTGCGCGGCATCGAACTGCACTTTGGCGGTGTGCGCGCCATTGATGGCATCGATGTCAGCATCAAGGGCGGTGAGGTGCATGGGCTGATTGGCCCGAATGGCAGCGGCAAGACCACCACGCTGAATGTCATCTCGGGCTATTACCGGCCCACGGCTGGTACGCTCAGCCTGGATGGCGGCGCGCTGGCGGCCGAGGCGCCGCCGCTGCGTGCCGCCCACCGCATTGCCCGCACCTTCCAGACACCGCGGCTGATCGGCGATGTCTCGGTGCTGGAGAATGTGATGATTGGCGGCACGCTGGATGGGCGGGCGAGCTTTGTGGAATCGCTGCTGACCCTGCCGCGCCACCGCGCGGACGAGGTGACGCTGCGCGCCGCCGGGTTGCAGGCGCTGGCGGCGGTGGGGCTGGATGCGCTGGCCGAGGTGCGGGCGGACCGGCTGCAGCATAGCGAACTGCGCTTCATGGAGATTGCCCGGGCGTTGATGCTGCGGCCGGCGTTTTTGCTGCTGGATGAGCCGGCCGCGGGGCTTTCGGCGGAGGAGATTCGCCGGCTGGGTGCGCTGATCAAGGCGATCAGCCGTGAAGGCGTGGCGGTGCTGCTGGTGGAACACCATGCCGACCTGATCTTCGACATCTGCGACCATGTGACCGTGCTGAATCTCGGTAAGGTTCTCGCGGCTGGCACGCCGGCTGAAATCCGTTCGCACAGGGAGGTGGTCAGTGCTTACCTCGGCGCCTGAGACAGCTCCGCTGCTGCAGTTGCAGGGCGTAGCCGCCGGCTATGGCAGCATTGGCGTGCTGGCGGGGATCAACCTGCATATCCGCAAGGGCGAAATTGTTGCCCTGCTGGGGCCGAATGGCGCGGGCAAGAGCACGCTGCTGAAGGCGATTTCCGGATTGTTGCCACGCAGCGGCAGCATTCGGTTTGATGGCGTGGATATCTCCAACGCCGGGCCGCGCGAGACGGTGCGGCTGGGGCTGGTGCATGTGGTGGAGGGGCATCGCGTCTTCACCCAGCAGAGCGTGCACGACAACCTGCTGCTGGCCGGCTATGGCCTGCCGCGGGGCGAGATCTCGGCCCGGGTGGAGGAGGCGCTGGGCTTCTTCCCCGAGATTGCCGCCAAGCGCGCCGACCGTGCCGCCACGCTTTCCGGTGGGCAGCAGCAGATGCTGGCGGTGGCGCAGGGGCTGGTGCGGCGGCCCCGGCTGCTGATGCTGGACGAGCCTTCGGCCGGGCTTTCGCCGGTGCTGGTGGACCGGGTGCTGGCGGCGGCGGCGCAGCTGCGGGAGGCCGGGACCGCAGTGCTGCTGGTGGAGCAGTTGATTGAGAAGGCGGTGGCGCTGGCTGACCGGGTTTATGCGTTGGCGCGCGGCTCGGTCGTGCTGGAGGCGGGCGCCAGGGAGGCCGGCC
>CANFIE010000289.1 GCA_947446625.1 Acetobacteraceae bacterium
AGGAAGGCTGGCCCACCCCCTATGCCGCGCCCAGCGACGCGGTGGACCCGGCGCTGGTGTTCAGCATCACCCGGCAGGAAAGCAATTTCGACCCCGATGCCGTCAGCCCCTCCAACGCGCGCGGCCTGATGCAGCTGTTGCCCGCCACCGCCATGCAGGTGGCCCGGCGCCTGGGGCTGCGGCACGACACCGCCATGCTGACCGGCAACCCGCACCACAACATGCGGCTGGGCACGGCGTATATTGAGCAGATGGTGAACCAGTTCAGCGGCGCCGTGCCGCTGGCGGTGGCGGCCTATAATGCCGGGCCGGGCCGGGTGACCGAATGGGTGGGCACCTATGGCGACCCGCGCGCCGGCTTCCTGACCATGCTGGACTGGATGGAGCAGATTCCCTTCGGCGAAACCCGGAACTACGTGCAGCGGGTGCTGGAGAACATGGCGGTGTATCGCGCCCGCGACCCCGCCTTGCAGGCGCAGGACCACCCGATGACCCCCTGGCTGGCGCCCGGCGTGTGACGCTGGCGAAACTCGTCGCCACGCTGGGCGGTGTGGGGCTGCTGCGCCCCGCCCCTGGCACCTGGGGCAGCGCCGTGGTGCTGCCGCTGGCCTGGCTCGGCCCCTGGTGGTGCCTGGGGCTGGCCCTGGTGCTGACCCTGGCCGGGCTATGGGCCGTGGCCCGCCTGCCGGAACGCAAGGCCGACCCCGGCTGGGTGGTGGTGGATGAAGGCGCCGGCCAATTGCTGGCGCTGGCGGCGGCGCCGGCCGGTTGGCCCTGGGTGCTGGCGGCCTTTCTGCTGTTCCGGCTGTTCGATATCACCAAGCCCGGCCCGGTGGGCTGGGCCGACCGCCAGAAGGGCGCGGTGGGCGTGATGCTGGATGATCTGGTGGCCGGCGCCCTGGCCGCCGCCCTGCTGCTGGCCGCCGCCAACTGGCTTCCCCAGGCGGGCATTGCGCCCTAGCCTTGGCGGCATGAGCATCCTGACCGACGAAACAATCCTCCCGTCAGAAGCGCTGGCCGAAGCCGCCGCACTATTAAAACTGTTGGACGCGCGCGGGCTGACCCTGGCCACCGCCGAAAGCTGCACCGGCGGGCTTATCGCCGGGGCGCTGACCGCCATTGCCGGTTCCTCCAGCGTGGTGATGTGCGGCTTCGTCACCTATTCCAACGCCGCCAAGCAACGCATGCTGGGCGTGCCCTACAGCGTGCTGGAAGGCTATGGCGCGGTGAGCGACAGCGTGGCCCGCCGCATGGCCGAAGGCGCCCGGCGCGAAGGCCAGGTGGATATTGCCGTAAGCTGCACCGGCATTGCCGGGCCAGGCGGCGCCACCCCGGGCAAGCCGGTGGGGCTGGTGCATCTGGCCGTGGCCAGCGCCGCCGGGGTGCACGCCGTGCGCCGGGTTTTCCCCGGCGACCGCAACGCCGTGCGCGCCGCCACAGTGGCCGAGGCTTTTGCGCTGGTGCGCGGCGCGCTCAGCCTTCCGCGCTGATCTCGCGCTCGCGGATCAGCCGGCGCCACTTGGCCAGGTCTTCCGCCATCATGGCGCGGGCTTCGCTGGGGTTGTTCAGCACCAGCTCGCCATCCACCAATTCCACCAGGCGCTGGCGCAGGCTGGGTTCGGCCAGGCCCTGCATGGTGGCCTGGTGCAGCCGCGCCACCACGGCGGCGGGGGTGCCGGCGGGCGCCGCCAGCCCGGCCCAGGTGTAGCTGGCAAAACCGGGCAGCCCGGCCTCGGCCACGGTGGGCACCTGCGGCAACTTGCCGGACCGCCGCTGCGCCGTCACCGCAATGGGCCGCAGCCGGCTCTCACCGGCCAGCATGCCCACCGCCCCCACGGTGGTGCTGACCATCAGTGGCAATTCGCCGGAAAGCACCGCGGTCAGCCCGGCCGCATCGCCCCGATAGGGCACATGGGTCATCTGCACCCCGGCCGCCGCGTTCAGGTATTCGCCGGTAAGGTGATGGCTGGAGCCCACCCCGCCCGAGCCGAATTGCACCGCCCCCGGCGCCCGCCGCGCCGCCGCCACCAGCCCGGCCAGATCACGGATGGGGCTGTCGGCGCGCACCACCAGCACAAAGGCGTAGCGCAGCAGAATGGTGATCCAGGCGAAGCCGTCCACGGGGTCGTAGCCCTGCACCCGGCCGAAGGCGGCGTTCACCGCATGGCTGCCGGTGGGCAGGCCAATGGTGTAGCCATCGGCCGGGGCGCGGGCCAGGGCGGTGCTGCCGATATTGCCGCCCGCGCCGGGCCGGCCTTCCACCACCACAGGCTTGCCCAATTGCTCGCCCAGCGGCCCCGCCACCAGCCGGGCCACCACATCGGCGCCGCCGCCGGGCGGAAAGCCATGCAGCAGCGCCAAGGAGCGTTCCGGCCAGGTGCCCTGGGCCAGGGCCGGGCGGGTCAGCAAGGGCAAGGGCAGCGCCAATGCGGCGCGACGGCTAACGGGCATGGCAGCCTCCTATTGCGGGGTGATGCGGGCTTTCTCGGCCACGCTGCGCCACAGCCTGCCTTCCTCGGCCATCAGCGCGGCAAAGGCGGTCGGCGCCATGCCACCCGGGGTGGCGCCCTGCCCGGCCAGGAATTCGCGCATGCCCGGCGCCGCCAGGGCCTGCGCCACCGCCTGTTGCAACCGCAGCACCGTGGCCGCCGGCGTGCCCTTGGGCGCCATCAGCCCGGTCCAGTTCAGCATGTTGAAGCCGGGCACCCCCACCTGCTGGAACAAGGGCACCTCCGGCACCGCCGCCGAACGTGCCGTGCCGCAGACCGCCAGCGCCCGGATGGTGCCGGCGCGCAGATTGGCCATGGCCGAGGGGATGCTGCCCATCACCATATCCACCGTGCCGTTCAGCAGGTTCAGCGTGGCCTCGCCGGCGCCCTTGAAGGGAATGTGGAACAGCTCCACTCCGGCGGCCTGCTGGAAGGCCTCGGCGGCGAAATGCAGCGACGACCCCACCCCGCCGGTGCCGTAGTTGATCCGCCCCGGATTCGCCCGCGCCTCGGCCAGCAGCGTGGCCAGGGTGGTAAATCGGCTGGCGGCCTTCACCGTCAGCACCACCGGGGCAAAGTTGCTCACGGTTATCGGCAGCAGGTCCTGCGCGTGGTCGAACGGCAGGCGGGCAAACACATAGGGCAGCATGGCGTAGGTGTTGTCGGTGCCCAGCAGGGTCAGGCCATCGGGCGCCGCCCGCGCCACATCCGCCGTGCCGATGGTGCCGCTGCCGCCGGCCTTGTTCTCCACCACCACCGGTTGGCCCAGGATGGGGGCAATGCCTTCCGCCACCTTGCGCGTCACCACATCGGTGGCGCCGCCGGGCGGGTAGGGCACCACCACCCGAATGCTGCGGCCCTGGGCCAGGGCCGGCGCAGCCAGCAGGGGCAGCGCCAGCAGGGCGCGGCGGCTTGTGTTCATCTCAGGCGTCCCCCAGCCGAAAAGCGTCGGCAATTCGGCGCAGCGTACCATCCACCGCCACCAGCACCACATCGAAGCGCATGCCGGCGGCACCATGGCCGGGGTTTTCCGCCAGCCAGCATTCGGCGGCGGCCAGTAGCCGGGCGCGTTGGCGCGGGCCGAGCGCGTAGGCGGCTTCGGCCAGGCTGGGCCGGGCCTTCACCTCCACAAAGGCCAGCAGCCCCTCGCGCTCCGCCACCAAATCCAGCTCGCCGGCCGGGGTGCGGGCGCGGCGGGCCAGCACGCGCCAGCCCTCGGCTTCCAGCGCGGTGGCGGCGGCGGCTTCCGCCGTGGTGCCGGCGGCGAAGGCGCGGCCACCCCGGCGCTGGCGGGCGGCAGTTGGGTCAGGCCAGGGCATGGGTGGCTTCTTCCCCCAGGCAACGATTTGCGGCGCGGCACCGAAGCATGCGACCTTAACTGCCAGTTTATGCCATTTAAGGACGCATTATGAGCACCCCGCCCAAGGAACTGGTGGCCGAAACCAATTCCATGCTGCGAATCATGCTGACCGAAACGATGTTGCGCAAGCTGGAAACCCTGCGCCACTTCCGCCGGCCGCTGCTGGGCCCCACCATCACCAGCCGCAACGAGGTGGTGACCTGGCACAAGAATGCGGTGCTGAACCCCTACACCATGGTGGCGTCAGGCAGTGACACACCGCTGGCCATGGGCTCCTTCTCCTACAGCCTGTCACCGCTCGGGCGGCTGCGGATTGGGCGGTATTGCTCCATCGCCAAGGGGCTGAGCGTCTTCCTGCCCGACCACCCGACCAGCTTCGTCACCACCTCCAGCGCGGTCTATGCCCCCACCGAGGTGAATACCGCCGCGGCCCTGCGGGATGCGGGGATTGAGGATTTCTCCTTCTTCGCCCCTGCGCCGGAGCGCAAGCCTGCCCCGGTGTTTGAGAATGACGTCTGGATTGGCGCCAATGTGACGATGAAGAACGGCATCACCATCGGCACCGGCGCCGTGGTGGCGGCGCAGTCGATCGTCACCAAAAGCGTCGAGCCCTACATGATCGTGGGCGGCAACCCGGCCCGGCCGATCCGCCGCCGCTTCAACGACGCGCTGTGCGAGGGCCTGCTGGCCTCGGAGTGGTGGCGCTACAAATGGACCGAGTTCCGCACCCTGGGCATGGACCAGCCGGAAGCCTTCCTGGACCGCCTGGGCGAAGCCGTGGCCCAGGGCAGCATCCGGCCCTATGAGCCAGAGCCCATCACCTGGCAGACGGTGAAGGCGCTGGCCCTGGAATAGCCAGCGCCTCCAGCAGTTACGCCGCGGCCAGCGCCGCGCGAATGGCGCCCACCGCGTCGTCGATCATCGGCGCGGTCACGTCCAGATGGGTGCAGGCGCGCACCCGGCTGCCCACGCCGGAAACCCAGATGCCCTGCTCGGCCAGCTTGGCCTGCAAGCGCGGCACCGTCATGCCCGTGGCGCCGATATCGAAGAACACCAGGTTCGTCTCGGGTTCCTCCACCAGCACGCCCTGCACCTGGCGCAGCCCACGGGCCAGTGCCTTGGCGTTGGTGTGGTCGTCGGCCAGGCGGTCGATATTGTGTTCCAGCGCGTGGATGCAGGCGGCGGCCACAATGCCGCCCTGCCGCATGGAGCCACCCAGCCGCTGCTTCCAGCGCCAGGCCTGGCCAATGAACTCCTTGCTGCCGCACAGCACCGCGCCCAGCGGCGCGCCCAGGCCCTTGGTGAAGTCCAGCCACACGCTGTCCATGCCGGCCACCATGTCCTTGGCGGAAACCCCGGCGGCGACGCAGGCATTCATCAGCCGGGCGCCGTCCATATGGGTGGACCAGCCTTCATTGTGCGCCATGGCGGCCACGGCGTTCAGCTGTTCCAGCGGCCATACCGCGCCACCGCCGAAATTCGCGGTCTGCTCCACTTCCAGCAGGCGCTGCGGCGGGGTGTAGCGGGTGCGCGGGCGAATATGGGCGCGCAGCGTCTCGGGCGTGAACATGCCCTTCTCGCCCTCCATGCCGGTCAACATGGCCCCGGCCATGGCGCAATGGCCACCGCCCTCGCTGGTGATGATGTGGCTGTGCTTGTGCG
>CANFIE010000290.1 GCA_947446625.1 Acetobacteraceae bacterium
GAAGGTCTCGACAACCCAAACCCTACCAAGGATCACCGCGGTGGCCGCCCGGGGCGCTCCGCTACGCTTCGCCTGGGGCTTCGCTACGCGCCCCGGGCTCCGTCGCTCCTACACCACCACCCGGGACACGACCTACTGGCAAGCTTCCCCTGGAGCTTCGCCACAGCCCAGGCCACGCTGCCGCGCCTGGCAAGCAACCCGGTGGCCGATTGGCTGCATGCCTTCCAGTTGCCGGCGGATATGCTGCGCGTGCTCTCGGCCGGCTCGCCTTATCTGGGCAGTGGGCTGGCCTACCATATTCTGGGTGACCAACTGCACTGCAACGCCGAGCAGGTGACGCTGAGTTATATCCGCCGCACCGATGCCAGCGGCTTTCCGGCGAATTTCGCCGAAGCCCTGGTGGCGCGCCTGGCTGCGGAATTCTGCCTGCCGCTGACCGAGGACGCCCAGCGTTCTCAACTGCTGTACAATCTGGCTGACAGCTTGCTGCGTCGCGCCCGCAATGCGGATAGTCAGCAGGCCACGCCGCGCGCCATTGCGGATTTTCCGCTGCTGGCGGTGCGCTGAACCATGCAGCCTTCGCGTGAGATCAAAACCAGTTTTACCGGTGGCGAAGTGGCGCCGGAACTGCTGGGCCGGCCCGACCTGCGCGCCTGGGCCAACGGCGCCTACCGGCTGCGCAACGTGTTCATTCAGCCCACCGGCGGCGTCACGCGTCGGCCTGGCATGCGCCATGTTGCCATGCTGCCCGGTGCTGCACGCCTGGTGCCCTTTGAGTTCAACACTGAGCAGACCTACCTGCTGGCCTTCTCGGCAGGGCTGATGCAGGTGTTCCTGAATGACGCGCTGGTCGCCGAGCTTGCTGGCCCTTGGAGCGGCGACATGCTCGGCCAACTTGGCTGGACGCAAAGCGCCGATACGCTGCTGCTTTGCCACCCCGATATGGTGCCGCAACGCATTACCCGCAGCAGCCACACCAGTTGGAGCGTGACTCCCTGGAGCTTCGTCGCGCTGCCATTCCATCGCTTCGCCGATGCGGCGGTGACCATGACGGCAAGTGCCACCAGCGGCACCATTTTGCTGACCGCTTCGGCGGCGGTGTTCACAGCGGCGCATGTTGGCACGCAACTGCGGCTGGGCGGCAAGCGTGTGCTCATAACCGCTATTGCCAATGCTACCAGCGCCACGGCGCAGGTGATGGACACGCTGAGCCTGACAGGCCCGACGCAGGACTGGCAGGAGGCTGCCTTCTCAGCCGCGCATGGCTGGCCGGTATGCCTGTGCTTTCACCAGAACCGCCTGGTGGTTGGTGGCACGCGTGATCTGCCGAACCGCCTGTGGATGAGCCAGGTGGGCGACCTGTTCAACTTTGATCTCGGCACTGGCCTCGATAACCAGGCGATTGAGTTCGGCCTGATGTCGGACCAGGTGAATGCAATTCGCGCCGTCTTTTCCGGCTACAACCTGCAGGTGTTCACCGGCGGTGGCGAATGGATGGTGAGCGGCGCGCCGCTCTCGCCTGCCACGGTGCAGCTTACCCAGCAAACCCGAATTGGCAGTCCACTCACGCGCTTGCTGCGGCCGGTGGATGTGGATGGTGCCACGCTTTTCGCAGCGCGCTCCGGTCGCGGCATCTATGAGTTCGCCTATGCCAGCCCGCAGCAGATCTACCAGGCGAATGACCTGGCGCTGGTCAGCCATCACCTCGTGCTATCGCCGCAGGATATGGACTACGACCAGATCAACCGCCTGCTGCATGTGGTGATGGAGGATGGTGCGCTCGGCACGCTCACGCTCTACCGCGCCGAACAGGTAACCGCCTGGACGCGCCAGGAAACCGCTGGCCGCATCACCGCGCTGGCCGAGCTGGAAGGCACGCTTTGGCTGGTGGTGCAGCGGCAGGACAGTTTCCGGCTGGAACGGCTGGACCCGACATTGGCGCTGGATGCGGCGCTGACTGGCAGCGCCACCACGCCGAAGCGCGACTGGTCCGGCCTGGCGCATCTTGAAGGCCAGCTTGTGGGGGTGGTCGCCGATGGCGCGCCGGCGGGCAACTTCACCGTTGCAGCCGGCGAAATTCTGCTGAAAGAAGCCACGACCTCGGTGCAGGCTGGCCTGCCCTTCGCCCATGAAGTGGCACCCATGCCGCCTGACCTGGCCGCCGGCGGCAATGCCGTCAGTGCGCCGCTACGCCTGGTCTCCGTCACCTTCCGGCTGCTCAACACGGCATCGCTGGCGGTGGATCTTGGCCGTGGTCCGCAGCCGGTGCCCTTCCGCCGCTTGGATACCGCGCTGCTTGATGCCGCGCCACCCGGCTTCACCGGCGATGTAAGGCTGCGCGCCCTGGGCTGGACGCGCGATGCGAGCAAGCCGCTGTGGCGCATTCACGATGCCACGCCTTTGCCGATGACCCTGCTTTCCGTCACCACCGAGACGAGGATCACCGCCTGATGTCGCAACTCGGCTCACTCGGCACCGCGCTTGGTGCCAGCGCCTCCATGCTTGGCGCCATACGCCAGGCGCAAATGCAAAACGCCACCAACAGCGCTCAGCTGCAGCTCAACCAGCAGCAGGATGCCTCGCGTCAGCAGGAATTGGCAGTGCAGCAGCAAACCGATGCGCAAGCCCGGCAAGTGCAGCTAGCGCATGCCTCGGCCAGTGCCACGGCGCGTGCCGGAGCGGCAGGTGTACTGCCCTTTGACGGCTCCGCCGCAGCCATCGCTTCCGGCCAGGCGCAGGAAGCGGCGGCGGCGCAGGGCGTGGCCAATGCGCGCTTCGCGGCGCAGCGCCAAGCCATTCTGCCCAACCTGTTGGCGCCGGATGGCAGCACCATTGCGCTGCTGCGTTCCGGCCGTTCGTTCGGTGCCTTTGCCAACAATCTGCTGGATTGAACACCGGCCCCTTCAACCGCCCGGTCGCGCCATGGCGCGCACCTGTTTGGAGCGCTTTAACCGATGCCCGATTCCATTCCCGTCGGCGCCATCGCGCCGCGCGTGCACTACGTTGCCGACGGCGTGCAGGCTGCCTTCACCTTTCCTTTCCCCATCTTCGCCGATGAAGACCTGGAAGTTCGTATCAATGGCCAGGTGCAGCCAGCCGGCTATACCGTCATCGGTGCGGGCAATGCCACGGGTGGCGATGCGGTCTTCGCCCAGCCGCCGGCAACCGGCAGCGCGGTGTTGCTGCGCCGGCACCTGGCCATTGCCCGCACCACCGCGTTTCAGGATAACGGCGTGCTGCGCGCCCGCACGCTGAACGCGGAACTGGATTACCAAGTAGCGGTGATGCAGGAACTGGCCGATGAAATTGGCGCCAGTCTGCAGGTGGACCCTTCCGAGATTGGCAGCGCCGTGGTGCTGCCGGCCCGCACGGCCCGTGCCAACAAGCTGCTGGGCTTCGACAGCGTTGGCGGTGTTGCGGTGTATGGCCGTGGCGATGGGCAACTGGCCGTACCCTTTCCCGGCAGCGTGCCGCGCACGGTTGAAGACAAGATGGCCGAGGTGCTGACGGCGCGGGATTTTGGCGCCACTGGCGATGGCAGCACCGATGACGGGCCCGCATTGCAGGCCGCGATGCACGCCGCCGCCGCTGCCGGCAAGCATTTGCTGATCGGCGAGGGCAGTTTCCGCACCACCATGGCACTGTCATTACCTGGTGCGGCGGCGGGCCTCACCATGCGTGGCTTGTTGCTCTACGCCGGCCCGGCTGGCCGCGCCGCGCTGACCATTGGAGATGGTGGCACCGCCCGCAACGCGCAGAAGCTGTATGAAGGCCTGCGGGTGCAGCGTGCGACGCAAGCCGATTGGAGCGACGAGGGCGATATTGGCATTCTGCTGCGCAACCTGGATGAAAGCGTAGTGGAGATTCGCCAGGCCGAGCGCTTCACCATTGGCGTGCGCCTGCTGGGTGACCAGCGGGGCTTCGAGGACAGCACGCTGACCTATGGCCGCATCGTCGACAATCAAATCGGCCTTGATATCCGCACGCAAACCGCCAGCGGCTGGAACAACAGCCTGCGCCATATTGGCGGCCACTTCGCCTGTTCCTCGACCACCAACCCGATGCAGGACCGCTTCGGCATTCGCTTCTCCGCCGCCAGCGGCGCGTATGACCTGCACAACACGCATCTGTTCCTCTCGCCAGCCTTTGAGTTGCAGCGTCAGGGCACGCCCGGCACCGTCGCCGCCATTCCCTTTCTCATGGAAGCGGCGAACGGCCGCGCGGTGCGCGCGCTGGGCATTCGCATGGAAGCGTGCTCACCCTTCGTCGCTCGCCACACCAGCGGATTCAATGACGCGCTGTACGAAGTGGCCTATGTAGGCACCTACGGCTTCCTTGGCTGCGAGGTGGAGTACACCAGCACCGCCACACGGGCCGGCGGAACGGTGCTGCCGCAACACCAGGCGGCCGCCGCCGTAGGCACGCCGCGCCTGGTGGCGGAAGCCAGCAATATCCGCAGCCGCGCCTTTCGTTGGAACAGCAGCGCCATTGGCTTTGAGCAACTGGCACTGCTCTCCAGCAATCCCGCCGGCCCGCCCTCTACGCTCAGCGGCTTCTGCTTTCCCGGCCTCGATTCCATCGGCCTGAACAGCGACAGCGTTACGCTGCCAACCTCACGCGCCATCGCCTTCGTGGTAGATACCGAAATCTGCCGCGAGTTCTTCCTCGCAGCCGAGGGCAGCGCGCTGCGTCCGATGGTGATGCAGTTCGATGCCAGCGAAAATGTGCTGGCGGATACCACGCCCGTACTGTTCTCCAACATGAATGCCGCCTGGCAGGGCACGCCTTCCTTCTGGTGGGAAGGCAATGCGGACCTCGACAGTCTCAGCGGCGGCCTGGCGCTGAACAGGTTGCAGCGCATCACGCTGCATCCCAGTTGCCGCTACGCCGTGCTGGGTGTGCGTGGTGGCAATGCCACGGCGCAACTGCGCGCCCTACGCCTCTACACCGCTGCACAGCATGCGCCGGCACTGCTGTTCGGTGGCGGTCGGCGGTGGGGCAGCCGCGAGTTGACCGCTACGCTCGACTTCGATCCCGCCAGCATCGCTGCCGCCGGCACGCTGACGCAGACGGTGACGCTGACCGATGCCGCACCGGGCGACTTTGCCCAGGCGGCGTGGTCCAGCGCCACGTCACTGCCCTTCATGGCGCAGGTGAATGCGAGTTCGCCCGCCAGTGTTGGGCTGCGCATCTGGAATCCAACCGGCGCGGCGGTGGACCTGGCCGCGGGCACCGCCTTCGTGCGGGTGGTGAAGGCGCGGCTGTAATGGCGGCGCGGCCACGCCGCACCCTGGTGCCGGAATTCGATGCCAGCCGCGCGGTGATGCTGATTCTGCGCGGCTACGATGCCTTCCTGGAACGCTGCCAGGGGGAAGTGCCCGGTGATGCCAAGGCCTTCGCCACCCAGCACGCCGCCGGGCGTGCGGCACTGACGCATGCCGAACACGTGCTGAAGATTGCCGCGCTGGTGGGTGCCGTGGAACCA
>CANFIE010000291.1 GCA_947446625.1 Acetobacteraceae bacterium
CCGCCATCAACGGGTTTTCCGCCCTGCCGGCCGGCGGCGCGGTACCGCGGCCCGATGTCATCATCGTGGCCCGTGGTGGCGGCAGCCTGGAGGACCTGATGGCCTTCAACGAGGAAGTGGTGGTGCGCGCGGCGGCGGCCTGCTCCATCCCGCTGATCTCGGCGGTGGGGCATGAAACCGACACCACGCTGATCGACTTTGCCAGCGACCGCCGCGCCCCCACCCCCACCGCCGCCGCCGAACTGGCCGTGCCCGCCCGGGCCGACCTGCTGGCCGACCTGGCACAAACCACCGCCCGCCTGGTGCACGCCGCGCGCAGCTTGCTGGAACGCGCCAATCGCCGGCTGGTGCAGGCCGAACGCCGCCTGCCCGACCTGCCGGGCATCCTCGGCGCCGCCCGGCAACGGCTGGAGGACCGGGGCGAGCGGCTTGGCCTTGCCCTGCCGGCGCTGATGCGGCGCAAGCGCCAGGCCCTGGCCGAGCTGGCCCCACGCCTGCCGCATCCGCGTGAGCAGATCGGCGCCAAGCGCCACGCCCTTGCCGTGCTCGCCACCCGCGCCGAAACCGCCTGGCAGCGCGCCGCCGCCCGCCGCGCCAGCGCCCCCGCCTTGGCCCGGCTTTCCCCCGGCCCGGTGCTGGCCCTGCTGCGCGAAAGGCGGGCGCGGCTGGAAGGCCTGGCTTCGCGGCTGGAAACCGTCTCCTACGCCGCCACGCTGCAACGCGGCTTCGTGTTGGTGCAGGATGCCAATGGCGCCCCGGTGATGCAGGCCAAGGCCGTCTCCCCCGGCGCCGCGCTCAGCCTGCACTTCGCCGATGGCGTGGTGGCGGTGGCGGCCGAGGGCAGCAAGCCGGCCCGGCGCAAGCCCCCGGGCAAGGGCGAACAGGGAGCTTTGCTGTGAAGCGCCGCATCCTCCTCGCCGCCCCCGCCCTGCTGCTGGCCGGCCCGGCGGCAGCGCTGGAATGGCGCGGCAGCCCGGCCCAGGGCGCCCTGCTGCTGGGCCGCGCCGCCCCCGGCACCCGGCTGAGCCTGGATGGCCGCGCCGTGCGGGTTTCGCCCGAGGGGCATTTCGCCTTCGGCTTCGGCCGAGACGCCGGCCCCCGCGCCACGCTGCTGGTCACCACCCAGGGCCGCGCTGAGTCCCGCGTGCTGGAGGTGGCCCGCCGCAGCTGGCAGGTGCAACGGCTGGAAGGCCTGCCCGGCGCCATGGTCACCCCGCCGCCCGAGACGATGGAGCGGATCCAGCGCGAACGCGCCCGCATTGCCGAGGCCCGCCGCGCCGACAGCGCCACGCCGCATTTCGCCAGCGGCTTCGCCTGGCCGGCCCGGGGCCGCATTTCCGGCGTCTATGGCAGCCAGCGCATTTTGAATGGCGAGGCCCGGGCGCCACATCTCGGGCTGGATATCGCCGCCCCGGTGGGCACGCCGATGCACGCCATGGCCGCCGGCCGAGTGCTGCTGGCCGAGGATCTCTACTTTACCGGCAACACCATCATCCTCGACCACGGCCATGGCGTGCAGTCGCTCTATGCCCATGCCTCCCGGCTGGATGTGGCCGAGGGCGAGATGGTGGCGCAGGGCCAGCAGATCGCGCTGATCGGCGCCACCGGCCGCGTCACCGGCCCGCATCTGCACCTGGGGCTGAACTGGCACGCCACGGCGGTGGACCCGCAACCGCTGCTGCCAGCCATCTAACCCGCCGCCAGCTTCCGCAGCCCAGCCAATTCAACCTTGCCCAGGGCGGTGCGCGGCAGCGCTTCGGCCACCACCACGGCATGCGGATGCTTGAACCGCGCCAGCCGGCCCTGGAAATGCGCCAGCGTTGCTGCCACTGAAAACCCGGGGCCGGGCACCACCACGGCCACCGGCACCTCGCCCCAGCGCGCATCGGCGCGGCCGCACACCGCGCCCTCGGCCACGCCCGGCGCCTCGCGCAGCACGCGCTCCACCTCGGCGGGGTAGATATTCTCGCCGCCGCTGATGATCACGTGCTTCAGCCGGTCGGTGAACCACCAGCGGCCATCCGCATCCACCCGCCCGGCATCCCCGGTGGCGAACCAGCCCTCGGCATCCAGCGCCGGGGTATTGGGCCAGTAGTGGCGCAGCGTATTCGGCCCCCGCACCAGAATTTCCCCGGCCGGCGAGAGCATCGCCTCCACTCCCGGCACCGGCTGGCCAATGCTGCCCGGCGCCGCCCAGGCTTCAGCCACGCTCTGCGCAATGGCAATTGGCCCGGTCTCGGTGGCGCCGTACACCTGTTGTACGGGTACACCCTTGGCGTGGAAGGCTTCGATCAACGGCAGCGGCACATCCGAGGACCCGGCGCCGATGGCCCGCAGGCAGGCTAGGTCCGCCGTGGCCCAGCGCGGATGCGCAACCAGCGCCTGCATCACCGCCGGCACCAGCAGCGTCAGCGTAGGCTTGTCCTGTTCCATTGCGTCGAAGAAGGCATCCGGCTCAAATCGCTGGTGCAGCAACACCTGGGCACCATGCAGCAGCGCCGGCAGGGTCTGGATGCACAGGCCGCCCAGATGAAACATTGGCAGCACCGTCAGCACCCGGTCCTGCGGCGTAAAGCCGAACAGCGCCTGGGCATGCCGCGCATTGGCAGCAACGGCGGCCTGGCTCAGCACCGCGCCCTTGGGCCGGCCCGTGGTGCCGCTGGTGTAGCATAGCAGCAGCGGCGCGCTGGCCGGCACGCCAGGCGGCAGCGGCCCCGGCCCGGTGCAGTCCAGCGGGTCCAGCACGGGCGCCCGCACATGGACCAGGAAGGGATGCTGGAAAGGCACCGCCCGCCCGGCACCCACGGGCGCGGCCAGCAGGGCAAAGCCGCAATCCGCTTCAATCCAGCTCAGCTCCTCGGCGCTCAGCCGCCAGTTGAGCGGCACCAGCACCGCGCCAAGCCGGGCGCAGGCGCCCAGCAGGTCAAGCTGCGCGCTGTCATTCCAGCCCAGCCAGGCCACGCGGTCCCCGGCGCCAATCCCCCGCCGATGCAACGCCGCCGCCACCAGGGCGGCCCGGGCGCCGCCGAGGCTGGCAAGCTCAGTCATCCGTCTCGCCCTGCTCATACAGCGCGGCGCGGCCCAGCCGGTCGATGCACAGCTCGCCGGTCCAGGGCAGCATCAGGCTGCCGCAGCGGCTGTCGCGGTAAATCCGCTCCAGCGGCAGGGATTTCAGCATGCTCTGCCCACCGCAGGTGCGCACCGCCTTCACCGCAATGGCGTTGGCGTTTTCCATCACGGTGTATTGCGCCGCCCAGGCCCGCATCACCTGTTCCTTGCTCGGGTCCGGCCGCGCATCGCTGATGGCCTGGAACCACAGCGCCTTGGTCTGCTCCAGCATCACCCGCATCTCGGCGACCGCTATCTGCTTGGTCGGGTACATGCGCCGCTTCACCGGCGGCATGCCCGGCCACTCGCCGCGCAGATACTTCACCGTGAAATCATAGGCCGCCTGAGCCAGCCCCATATAGGTGGGCGACAGCGTCATGAACATGTGCGGCCAGCGGCTGGCGGCCTGGAAGTACAGCCCGGCCGGCATCAGCGCCGCATCCTCGGGCACGAACACATCCTGCAGCACCAAATCACGGGATACGGTGCCGCGCATGCCCAAGGGGTCCCAACTGCCGGTGATGCTGACACCCTCAGCCGTGGCCGGCACCGCCAGGTACAGCGTGTCACGCCGGCTCAGCGCCGCCTCGCCATGCTGTTCGGTGCACAGCACGCCGTAATAGTCGGCACTGCCGGCCAGGCTGGCAAAAATCTTCTTGCCGTTGATAACGAACCCACCCGGCACCCGCCGCGCCGTGGTGCCAAAGGCCACGCTGCCGGCGGCGGCGGCACCCCCCTCGCTGAACGGCTGCGCGTAGATCGCGCCCTCACCCAGAATCCGCGCGTAATGGCTGGCGCGGCGGGTCTTGTGCTGGGCGCGGGTGGCGGCGTCCATCTCCAGCGTATCGGCCAGCGCCCCGGTCCACAGCGTGGAGCACACATGCATGTTCCAGGTCAGCGCCGTGGCGCCGCAGTAGCGGCCCAACTCGGCGGCGGCCAGGCAATAGCCGCGGAAATCGGCGCCAATCCCGCCATCCTCGGCCGGAATGCACACGCCCAGCAGCCCCTCGGCATGCATGTCGCGGTAGTTCTGCATGGGGAAGACCGCATCGCGGTCCCATTGGGCCGCACGCGGCGCCAGGGTGGTCTCGCCGAACGCACGGGCCTGGCGGCTCAGCGCCGCCTCGGCCGGGGTCAGCCGGAAGGCGGCGGCATCAAAAATCGGCGCGTCGCTCATGCCAGGAAGTCACGTACCGCCTTGGCGAACTCGGCCGGGTATTCCAGATGGGCCAGGTGGCCCGCCGCCGGCAGCGTTACCATCTGCGCGCCCGGAATCGCCTCGGCCATGCGCTGCATGGTGCGCGGCGGCGCCAGGGCATCGCGCTCGCCGGCCAGCAGCAGCGTGGGTGTGCTGATCCGCCCAATATCGGCAATGCGGTTGAAGGTGGTCAGGCAGGTCACCGTGGCGCGGTAGGCGGCGGGCGGCGTATTGGCCATGGCCGAGATCACCTCGGCCATCGCCGCCATGCCTGCGCGCGGGCTGACCATGCTGGTCATGCTCTGCTGCGCCAATGCCAGCATGCTGGTGCCGGCATTCAGCGGCGCCAGCCGGTCGGCCAGGAATTGCTGGGCGAAGGCCGGGTCCTTGCCACCAAAGGCCGGGGTGGTGGCGTACAGCACCAGCCGGCGCACGCGCTCGGGGAAGGTCAGCGCGAATTCCTGCGCCACCATGCCGCCGATGCTGTGGCCCAGCAGGTCCACCTGCGCCATGCCGGCGGCGTCCAGCGCGTCGCGCAACGCCACCGCCCAATTGGCAAAGCTGGTTTGCGCCAGCAGCGGGGTGCCGCCATAGCCCGGCAACTGCCAGTGCAGCGTGGCGCGAAACCCGCCCCAACAGGCACCACCAATGCCATGCACAGTCACCAAAGGCGGCGCGGCGTTATTCGTTTCAGTCACAGCAGAAGCTCCCCGGCATTCACCACCGGTGTGCCGTCCAGGGTGATGGTGCAGTTGCGCACCGGCAGGTCGAAATGGCCTTCGGTGAAGCGCCCGGCGAATTCATTGGCGCCGGTGCTGAACAGAAAATTGCCGGCGAAGGCGCGTAGTTCGGTGCCATTGGTGTCGCGCTGGTCATACATCGCCAGCGCCTCGTAGCGGGCGGCGTGGTTCATGCCCCAGCCAACATGGCTTACGGCATAGGCCGCCTTGTCGCCCCAGGCGGCCCAGTAGCGCCGCATCAACTCGGCATCGGTGCCCTCGCCTTCAATTGCGGTCACGTGGTCATCCACAAGAGTCAGCCGCACCGGGCGTTCCAGGTAGCGCTTGAAGGTCAGGTTCACGTCGCCGGCATCCAGCACCAGCGTGCCGTTGATGGTGTGCGCGGCGGGGAAGGAAACCACCACCCCGCCCGGCCAATGGGCAATGGTGCCGGGCCG
>CANFIE010000292.1 GCA_947446625.1 Acetobacteraceae bacterium
AAGCTGAAGCTCGGCGCCGCCACCATCTCCAGCATCACCTGCGTGGCGTATTGCTGGCCGCTCTCCCAGCGCACAAACGGGTCGCTGTCATGCACCGCCAGAAACCGCAACTTCTCCCGCGCCACGCCCAGCAGCTTCACCGGCGCCGAAAACCCGCGCAGCAGCGAAGGCACTGGCGCGCTCGCCACACCCTCAAACACAAAATCCTGCTCGGCCTGCTCCAGCAGCAGCATACGCTCGGCAATCTGCTGGCCATTGGCATCCAGCAGCCCCGCCCGCACTGGAATCGGCAACGCCCGCTTCTCCGGCTGCCCCGGCGTCGGCGGTGTGCGCTGGCTCAGCGTCAGCGTGTAGCGCCGCGCCGCCGCGTCATAGCGCTCGGCCACCGTCACCTCGGGCGTGCCCGCCTGGCCATACCAGCCCTTGAACGCCGAGAGATCCACGCCCGACGCATCCTGCATCGCCGCCACGAATTCCTCGATCGTCACCGCCTGGTTGTCATGCCGGGCAAAATACAAATCCATGCCCCGCCGAAACGCCGCCGCGCCGATGCGCGTATGCAGCAGCCGCACCACCTCGGCGCCCTTGTCGTACACCGTGGGCGTGTAGAAATTATCTATCTCGATATAGCTGTCAGGCCGCACCGGATGCGCCATCGGCCCTGCATCCTCGGGGAATTGCGCCGCCCGCAACCGCCGCACATCCTTCAGCCGCTTCACCGCGCGGCTGCCCATGTCGCTGCTGAATTCCTGGTCGCGGAAAACCGTCAGCCCTTCCTTCAGGGAAAGCTGAAACCAGTCCCGGCACGTCACCCTGTTGCCGGTCCAGTTGTGGAAGTACTCATGCGCCACCACGGTCTCAATGCCCTGGTAGTCGCCATCCGTCGCCGTCTCCGCCGTGGCCAACACGTATTTCGTGTTGAAGACGTTGAGCCCCTTATTCTCCATCGCCCCCATGTTGAAGTCCGACACCGCGGCGATGTTGAACACGTCCAGGTCGTACTCCAACCCGAACACTTCCTCATCCCAGCGCATGCTGCGCTTCAGGCTGTCCATCGCATGGGCGCAGCGGCCCTCATCGCCCTGCCGCACCCAGATGTTCAACTCCACATCGCGGCCCGAAGCCGTGGTGAAGCGATCCGGCACATTCACCAACTCACCAGCCACCAGAGCGAACAAATAACACGGCTTCGGGTGCGGATCATCCCAGCGCGCCCAATGCCGGCCATCGGCATGCTCGCCACTCGCCACCAAATTCCCGTTGGAAAGCAGCACCGGCACCCGCGCCTTGTCGGCGGTCAGCGTCACGCTGTAGCGGCTCATCACATCCGGCCGGTCCGGAAAATACGTGATCCGCCGAAACCCTTCCGCCTCGCACTGCGTGTAGTAATTCCCGCCCGAGGTATATAGCCCGCTCAGCTCGGTATTCTTCTCCGGCGCAATCCGCGTCACCACCTCCAGCACCGCCACATCGGGCAGTCCGGCCAGGATCAGCCCCGCCTCATCCTGCACATAGCGCCCTGCGTCCAGCGCCACGCCATCCAGCGTCAGGCTAACCAGTTCAAGCCCCACGCCATCCAGCCGCAACGGCCCCGGCCGCCCGCGCCGCAGCCCCAGCCTGGCGCGTACAATCGTCGCCGCCGGGTCCAGCTCAAACGCCAACTCCACCGTCTCCACCGCAAACACCGGCGGCGTGTAATCCTGGCGCAGCGTGGCGCGTGGCATGGCGGTCATGGTGTTATCCGTTGGTGCCTGGGTCCAGCGGGTATATCGGCCGCCGAACATTGCGAAATTTGAGCTGCGCATAGTCCGAGGTGCAAACCCCAACCCCGGCGCATTCAACAATCTCCCGCGCCAACGGCCCCAGCGCCGCGCGCCAATGCACGCGAGACTTGATGGCAAGGTAGCGCTTGTCCCGCGGCTCAATCCCCAGCACGCGGAACATATCCGGCGAGGTCGGCTCAATCTGCCGCGTCACCAGCACAATCTCCACCGCGCCGGTGTCCAGCACCACGGTCGGGCCCATGTAAACCTTCAGCCCAGGCGCCAGCCCGGCCTTGGTCACGAAGTACCCGGCCGAAATCGTCTTCACCACGCCCTTCACCTGCAAGGGCGCCGAGGAATGCGGCAATTCCGGCATCGGCAACTTGCCGCCCAGCGCCAGTTCCACCGTGGCACCAATGCCGGCGCGCTGGCACGCGGCCACGGCCTCGGGGTCGCAAATGCCAAAGAAGGCCACATCGGTCAGGCCCTGGCGCAGAATCTCCGCCAGCACCTCGGTGGTATCCATGGTGCCGCCGGAAGCGCAATTGTCGTAGTGGTCCAGCAGCACCACCGGCAACTCGCCCTGGGTCGCCCCGGCCTGTTTGGCCCGCGCCACGCTCGCCTCAAGGGCCTCGGGCTTGAAGGTGAAATCCTCCCGCGCCTTCCAGGCAAAGCTCAGCAACTCCTGCACCATGGCTTCGGCATCGGCCATGTTGCCATCGGTGCACACCACGGCGGAAAGCCCGGCGCCATGAATATCGGCATGCGGAAACCCCACATACAGGCTGGCCGAAAGCGCCCGCCCGCTCGCCTCCCACGCCTTGCACATCGCCTGCAATTCCCGGTTGGGAAAGGCATGCGTGCCCTGCGCCATCACATGCGGCAGCATCGGCGCCCGCGCCCAGGCGGTCACCGGCTTCACCTCGCCCCGCAGCGCCCGAACCAGCGGCCGCGCCGCGCGTTCGGCGGTTTGATACATGTCCACATGCGGATAGGTCTGGTAGCCCGCCGTCACCGTTGCGTTGTCCACCATGGCGTCATGCATGTTGGCGTGCATGTCGTAGGCCACGGCCATTGGCGTCACCGCATCCACGGCCCGGATGCGCCGCAGCAACTCACCTTCGCCATCATCAAACGCATCCGTCACCATTGCGCCATGCAGGTCCAGCAGAATGGCATCCCAGCCACCCTGCTTCACCGCATCCACAATGGCGCCGCAAAACGCCTCATACGCCGCGCCATCCACCTTGCCCGAAGGCGGTGCATGCGCGGCCACGGGCACCACTACCTCGGCGCCCGCCTCTGCCGCCACATCCAGGAACCCGCCCATGCAGGTGCGGGTTCCGCGGAAGAAGGCAATCGCCCGCTCGCCCGCCAGCAACTCCGTGCCATCCCGGCAGAACCGCGCCAACGGCGTCGGCACTGGCGAGAAGGTGTTCGTTTCGTGGCTCAGCGCGGCGAGCAGGAAGCGCATGTCAGCGGTACCCCGGGTCCGTCAGGTTCAGCAGCGGGAAGGCACTGTGCATATCCGGGAAGCGCACCGGCTGCGCCGGATGCAGATAGCCCGGATGCAAATCCGCAAACCGCGTCACGCCCAGCAGCCCCATCACCTCATGGATCTCGGCCTGCAGCAGTTCCAGTACCCGATGCACGCCATCCTCGCTGGCGGCGGCCAGGCCGTAGCAATACAGCCGGCCAATCGCCACCATATCGGCGCCCAGCGCCATGGCCTTCACCACATCGCTGCCACGGCAGATCGAGCCATCCATCCACACCTTGGCGCGGCCACCCACGGCCGTCACCACTTCCGGCAGCGCATCCAGCGAACCACGCCCGTGGTCCAACTGCCGCCCACCATGGTTCGAGACATACACCACATCCACGCCATGGTCGCAGGCCATCCCGGCATCCTCGGCGGTGGCAATGCCCTTCAGCACCAGCGGCACCTTCGGGAAGGTCGCCTTGAAGTGCTTCACATAATCCCAGTTCAGCCCGGCCTGGAACGAATGCCCCACCGCCCGCGCCCGCCACGGCTTCACGAAGCGCTTGGCAATGTCGCGCTCGCGCCGGCTATAGATCGCGGTATCAACGGTCAAACAAAACGCGTCGTAGCCGGCATCCATCGCCTGTCGCACGATGTCATCGCACCAGGCCGTGTCGCCGCGCACATACAGCTGAAACACATTCGGCCCATCGCCCGTCGCTTCCGCCATCGGCTTCAGCCCCGGCGCGCTCACGCTGCTCACAATGGTCGGCACGCCGAATTTCTTCGCCGCCCGCGCTGCCGGCGCACCGCCCTCGGGGTCGAAATTCTCCAACCCACCCACCGGCGCCAGCGCTACAGGGATGCTGATCTTCTTCCCAAAGAACGTGCTGCTGGTATCGATGTTCGACACATCACGCAGCACCCGCGGCCGAAACGCCTGGGTATCCAGCGCCATGCGGTTGCGCAGCATTGTCGTCTCGGTTTCCGTGCCGCCCACCAGGTAGTCCCAGGTGCCCGGCGTTACCCGCCGCTTCGCCTCACTGATGAATTCGTGCAGCGTCAGATATTGATGGTCCGGTTCGTTCATCATGCTCGTATTTCCTCCTCAGCCGCCCAGGAATTCTTTGGTCCAGCGCTTGTAGTCATCGTCGCGGGTCACGCGCGGCATCAACTCGGCCGCCGGCATGCCCTGCAAATCCTTGGGCTGCACGCCATCGCGCAGCGCCTTCAGCGTCTCATGCACCGCCCGTTGTGCCGCCTGAATCGGCTGGTGCCCCTGCAACGCAATCCGCACGCCGCGCGCCGCCAGATACTCGCGGTCGCGCATCTCCGGTGTTTCCAGCCCGCCCAGGACAATCGGCAGCGTCGCCACGGCGCTGATCGCATCCAGCTCCGCCCGGCTCTTTACCCCGGTGAAGAACAACGCATCAGCGCCCGAAGCGCTGTACGCCTTGGTCCGCTCCACCGCATCGGCAATGCCGGTCACCTGTACCGCGCTGGTGCGCGCCACAATCACAAAGCTCGCGTCATCGCGCGCTGCCAGCCCGGCCTTCACCTTGGCCAGCCCTTCGGCAATGCTGTGCAGCACCACCTTGCCGTCACCAAACGGGCGCGGCAGCACCGTATCCTCCAGCGTCATGCCGGAAACACCCGCGGTCTCCACTTCCTGCACCGTCCGCATCGCGTTCAGCGCATTGCCGTAGCCGTGGTCGGCATCCACCATCAACGGCAGCTTGCTCACGGCGCGGCAAATCCGCCGGCACTGCTCGGCAAACTCGGTCAGCGTCACCACAATCAAATCCGGCGCACCCAGCACGGCGAGTGACGCCGTCGAGCCCGCGAACATCCCCAGCTCAAAGCCGATATCCTCGGCAATCCGCGCCGACATCGGGTCCCACACCGAACCCGGATGAATGCAGACAGAACCTTGCAGCACCGTCCGCAGCCGTTGCCGCCTGTCAGTCACACTGGACATCGTCTTCTCCCCTTAAAGCGCCGGCATATCCACCCAGCGCCTGGATTTATGGCTCTCGTAGCAGGCTTCAATCAGCTGCAACCCACGCGCCGCCTGCAACAGGCTCGCCACATTGGGCGTGCCCTCGGCCAGGTGCCGCAAATAGCTCTCCCAAGCCTGCCGATAGCTGTTCTTGAACGGCGCCAACTCCGGCGCCTTCTGCCACT